>JALEWR010000010.1 GCA_022783515.1 Prevotella sp. | reverse complement strand
ATCACCTACTACACCATCGTTAAAGAGGTTCTGGGCGAAAAATGGCTCACCAACAAGTGGTTCCGCTTAGGAACAAGTCGCTTGGCCAACCTTCTCTTGAGCGAACTGAAGGGTGAAGAGGTGAAGTTTTTCTAACGTTTTTGTTAAGCCGGATGAGCAGAGTCAAGCTTGCTTGGATGATGCCATGGCACAAAAATGCACTTTTCGAGGAACGAAAAAAGAACGTATCCTCCCCGGCACCCACTGCTTTACCTTGTTGCCAAAGCAGCAAACAGCGACCTATGGTTCCAAGATAAAGAGGGCCACTTTCATAAAATACAAAAAAGCTGAGGAGATATTCCTCAGCTTTTTTGTTGTTCTTTGCTCTTAATATCGTGCAATTCTCTTAGCTTTTCCGCTCAATCACAAAGTCGATATACGCCTTTAGTGCCGCCTTGATATTATCATCGGCAATGCGTTGTTCGATAAAATCGAGCGTTTCTTGGTGCAGTTCGTTCATGCGTTGCTCGGCATATTCTATACCACCATTATCCTTCGTGAACGCCACCAAGCGGGCAATCTCATCCGCTGTCACCTCTCCACTCTTCACCTTCTGTGCCAATGCCATCATCTCGGCATTCTGTGTGGCTGTCAGGGCGTGAATGACCGGAAGGGTGAGCTTACCCTCTGCCATATCGTTTCCTGTGGGTTTGCCAATCTCTTTCGAGTCATAATAATCGAAGATATCGTCCCTTATTTGGAAGATAACACCGATATTCCGACCAAAGCGACGAGCTTCTTCCACCACTTCGGGTGTGGCTCCACCTGCCTTTGCACCTATCACAGCACACGATTCAAAGAGAGCAGCCGTCTTTTGTTCAATCACCTGATAATAAATAGCTTCCGAAATCTCCTTATTACTGATGTTGGCCAACTGCAGAATTTCGCCATTCGAGAGCGTTCTTCCCAACTCTGCCAACTCTTTTACCATATCGTCGCTCTTTGTAAACGAGATATTCAGCAAGGCGGTGGAAAGGATATAGTCGCCCACCAGCACCGCAACCTTATTATTAAATGAGGCATTGACCGAGGCCTGTCCTCTGCGTTCGCCACTCTCGTCCACCACATCGTCGTGTACCAGGCTCGCGGTATGGAGCAGTTCCAAACCTATAGCGGCATGTTGAGCCACATAAGTAACCTTATCAAAAGCCTTGGCGATGAGTAAAATAAGTATGGGACGCATACGCTTCCCTCCCCTACCGCGTATATGTTCGAGTGCCTGCGAGAGCAAACCATGATTGTGAGAAAGCGACTGATTGAAGAGATTGACAAAGTCTGCAAGCTCCTTTTCAATCGGCTTTTGTATGATTGAGAGATAATCCATTACTACTTTCATTTATCTACAAAATTACAGAATAAATCAAAACTTATGATATTTTTTTAGTAATTTTACCCATCAAACAGCATAATTATGAATAAATTGTTCCTCCTCGATGCGTATGCACTCATCTATCGTGCCTACTACGCATTCATCAATAATCCCCGTATCAACTCCAAGGGACTCAACACCTCTGCCGTCATGGGGTTCTGCAACACACTCAATGAAGTACTGACAAAAGAGCAACCCACACATATTGGTGTGGCCTTCGACCACGGTCTGACCTTCCGCAACGAAGTTTTCCCGCAATATAAGGCTCAACGCGAGGCCACACCCGAAGACATCAAAAAGGCCGTTCCCATCATCAAACAGATTTTGGAGGCTTATCATATCCCCATTCTTCAGGCAGATGGCTTTGAAGCCGACGACGTAATAGGTACACTGGCAACAAAAGCGGCACAGACCGACACACAGACCTATATGCTCACACCCGATAAAGACTATGGTCAACTCGTGGCGGAGAATGTATTTATCTATCGCCCTCGACACGGAGGAGGATACGAAGTGCAGGGCGAAAAAGAGATTAACGAGAAATATGGCATCACCTCTCCCGCACAAGTCATCGACCTTTTGGCACTCATGGGCGACTCTGCCGACAATTTCCCCGGCTGTCCCGGTGTGGGAGAGAAAACAGCCGGCAAGCTCATCAACCAATTCGGGTCGGTCGAACAACTCTTGGAGAGAACTGCCGAGCTGAAGGGTAAGATAAAAGAAAAAGTGGAAGCGGCGGTAGAAGATATCAAGATGTCGAAATTCTTGGCCACCATCCGAACCGATGTGCCTATCGATCTCGACATGGACAGTTTGCAACTCACCGAACCCAATCACGAAGAATTGGAAAAAATCTTCACCGAACTGGAGTTTAAGAGCTTCGCCAACAGAATATTAAAGAAAAGTGAAAAGAAGCCAAAAACCGTCAATTCTCAACTCGATCTCTTTGGCGAATTTACGCCCGAAGATACGGAAGAGCCAAAAAACGCGAGTTTTGAGAGCATAAAAACAGTGGTGCACAACTACCAACTCATTGATAATGAGGAAGAAATGCAAAAAATATGTTCGCGTTTCTTGACATTTGACATTTTAACTCTAGATACAGAAACCACTTCGCCCCATGCTCTTGAGGCAGAATTGGTGGGTTTGAGCTTCGCTGTAGAAGAAAAAGAGGCTTTTTATGTACCCATTCCGGCCAATCGTGAAGATGCCCAAAGAATTGTTAATATATTTAAACCCTTATACGAAAACCCAAAAATCGTGAAGGTAGGGCAAAACATCAAGTACGACTTAGAGGTGCTGCATCAGTATGGTGTAAAACTCCAAGGCCCGCTTTTCGATACGATGGTGGCTCATTATCTCATCCAACCGGAGTTGCATCACAACATGGACTATATGGCAGAGGTATATCTCAACTATCAAACCATACACATCGACCAGCTCATCGGACCAAAGGGCAAGAATCAAAAGAACATGCGAGACCTCTCCCCTAACGAGGTGTATGAGTATGCTTGCGAAGATGCTGACATCACCTTGCAACTGAAAAACATTCTCGAACCCCGACTTCAACAAGCCGGAGTGGCCGATTTGTTTCATCAGATAGAGATGCCCCTCATCTATGTCTTGGCCGACATGGAGCTTCACGGCATACGTCTCGACACCCAATCGCTGAAAGAAACCTCCGCCATCTTCACACAACGAATGGAAGAACTGGAACAAAATATCTACCGGTTGGCAGGCAAATCGTTCAATATCTCATCGCCTAAACAAGTGGGCGACATACTCTTTGGTGAGATGCAGATTATCGAGAAGCCCAAGAAAACAAAGACCGGACAATTTGTTACGAGCGAGGAGGTGTTGCAACAGCTAAGGGGTAAGCACGAGATTGTGGCCAACATCCTGGATTATAGAGGTTTAAAGAAGCTCTTAGGAACCTATGTCGACGCTCTTCCCAAGATGGTCAACCCTCGCACAGGACATATTCACACCTCTTTTAATCAAACCGTTGCAGCCACCGGACGCCTCTCTTCGAGCGACCCTAACCTGCAAAATATCCCTGTTCGGGGTGAGGATGGCAAGGAAATTCGCAAGAGTTTCATCCCCGACGAAGGATGTCTGTTCTTCTCGGCCGACTACAGTCAGATTGAGCTTCGTGTCATGGCACACCTCAGTCAGGACCCCAATATGATGGATGCCTTCGTAAAAGGCTACGACATCCACGCAGCCACTGCAGCCAAGATATATGGAAAGCCGGTGGAAGAGGTGAGCCGCGACGAGCGGTCGAAAGCCAAACGAGCCAATTTCGGTATCATCTATGGCATTACGGTCTTTGGTTTGGCAGAGCGATTAGACATCGACCGAGCAGAAGCTAAGCAACTCATCGACGGCTATTTTGCGATGTTTCCATGCGTTCGCGACTATATGGACGCCTCCAAGGAAAAGGCTCGCGAACAAGGATATGTAGAAACATTCTTCCATCGTCGTCGTTATCTGCCCGACATCAATAGCGGCAACGCCACCGTTCGTGGTTTTGCCGAGCGTAATGCCATCAATGCCCCTATTCAAGGCAGTGCCGCCGACATCATCAAAGTGGCAATGATACGCATCCACCAACGCTTCCAACGAGAGAATATACAATCGAAAATGGTGCTGCAAGTACACGACGAACTCAACTTCAGCGTACTTCCTGCCGAGAAAGAACAGGTAGAACGCATCGTTATGGAAGAGATGCAGGCCGCCTATCCCCTATCGGTGCCATTGGTAGCAGATGGCGGCTGGGGTAAGAACTGGCTGGAAGCACATTAAGAAAACGTCAATTCGGCTTTTGCCGAATTGACGTTTGATGAGCTTGCGACGTGTTGATGAGTTTACGGCGAATTGATGAGCCTGCGAATAATAATAAAACGCACTGTTGGAAGAACGAGAAAAGAACTCATAAACTCACCAACTCAAAATTCATATACAATAAAAAAGGATGCCTTAACAAGCATCCTTTTTTGTTGTATATAATTATTTCTGACTATTCTGCCGGCATCATCGTTACACGCGTTTTGTTGCCGGCCTTCAAAAATTCCTTCATAAAGGCGGTAATCTTTTCGGGTGTCTGAGCGGCAATCACATCTTTATATGTACTGTGATAGTTCACACCATACTTGTGGAAATTGTTGATAATATTCATCCAATAACCGTTGGTCTTCACGGCATTGTCAGCCTCTTTCAACATATACTCCTTCACCATGTTCAGCATTTCAGCATCGCAGCTAACAGCCATGTTATCCAATTCGTCGTTCATAATCTTCAAACATTCCTCTGCCTTTTCGGGTTTCATCGGACACATCGCAAAGAAGGTGATGTTGCTATAATCGCCATCGCGTGAAACAGAACCCGAAGCCGAGCAAGAATAAGCGGCACTCGCCTCTTCTCTAATTTTCTTGATATACACCATTGTGAGTACTTGTCCTACCATATTGGCTTGTACCGAACGCTCTTGTGTATAGGGCAGGTTATCGTTGAACCACACCATGGCCGCATTAGCCTTGGGAGGATCGGTCTTACGAGTAAAGTCGTTCACGTTCACACCCTTCTTCAAGTCGTCCAAACGCTTGCTTTCGATGTTCTTACCCTTTGAAGGCAAGGCTCCCAGATATTGACATACAAGTTGCTTAATTGTCGCCTCATCATAGTTACCAATGATGGTGAAACGCCAGCCGTTGGCATTTGCCGTACGTTCCTTAGCCATGGCGAGGATACGATCGTAATCTATCTTTACCAAGTCTTTTTCGAGCAAGGGGCTATAGCGTGGGTTATGACCATAGAGAGTGGCTGTAAGCGAGTCGTTGAAAGCGATATCGGGCGAGAGATGTCTGTTTTTCAAGCTAGTCTTCAAGCCTTCGATCATCGTGTTAAACGCCTCTTGGTCTTTATGAATATCGGTGAAATAGAGATAAGCATATTGCAACATTGTCTCCACATCCTTAGGAGTAGACGAACCTGTCAGGCTCATTCTTCTCTCTCCCATCGTCAGGTTGGCATTGGCAATCTTACCTGCCGAAGCCTTCATCAGTTCGATAGCCGTGAAAGAACCCAATCCGCTGAGACCGATAACATCGTTAAAGGTCTTCACGTTGATATAATCTTCTTCTCCGTAAAGAGTAGAACCGGCACCACCCACACCCGACATAGCCACTTGGTCTTTCTTAAAGTCGGTCTTCTTGAGCAACACTGTTACACCATTCGACAGTTTCAGCTCGGTGTATCCCAATTCGTTGTTCACCTTTTCCGATTTAATCTTACCCGCCTTAGGCATCTTTTTGATCAGCGGTTCGCTCTTTACATTATCTTGATAGGGAGCCAAATCGGTCATTCCGCGTACTTCTTTCACCGCTCCCAAGAGTTCAGCCTCGGTGGGATATACGTTGCCCTCCTTCTCATTATTGAAGTTGAGAATAACCATATTCTTATCGTTCTCGGGGATAAAGGCCTTGAACACGAAGTTCACATAATCCAAAGGCACATTAGCCAACAAGTCTTTCATGATGGCATAATTGTCGTCAAACGAAGGAATAGGTTCGTTAGACAAGAAGTGAGCCTTATATTCGTCCACAAACTGCACCGATGGGCGTTTGTCTTTGCTGCTGTTTGCCTTCTCCAAACCACTCAGCATATTGGTCTTGGCACGCTCATACTCGCCTTCGGTAAAGCCGTGCAAGGCTGCTCTTTGCACCTCTGTGAGAGCAGCTTTGAGAGCTGCCGATGTAAGGGTAATATCCTTTGGCACAACAGAAAGCGAGAAAGCATCCATTGTCTTGGCATAGATATAACTGCCATCCGACACCGATGCACTCACAAAAGGACAGTCGGCCTTACGCACAGCCTCAGCCAAACGTTCGTTCATCAGCGAGATAGCCACATTGCGAGCATAGTTATATCCGATATAACTCATATCATCTTTCTTGTCGTTAGGCACTACGGGGTGCTTAAACATCACATCCACAGAGGTGCTGCGATGTTCTTTGTCTTTGTCGATGATGACGATGGGTTGGTCGTTATCAGGTACAGGTTCTGCAATGATGGGAGCCAGGTTGTCGGGATTCTTGTTGTTTCCAAACAACTTCTTAATCATTGCCTCGGTGTGATCCACATCGATGTCTCCCACGATGATAATACCCTGGTTGTTGGGATGATACCACTTGTGATAGTAGTCGGTCAACTCTTGGTATTTAAAGTTGTCTACCACACTCATCAAACCAATGGGGAAACGCTCGCCATACTTTGATCCGGGATAGAGCTTGGGAAGGTTGCGTTCAAACATACGCGTTGTTCCCGTTACGCTCAAACGCCATTCTTCGTGTATCACACCACGTTCCTGATCAATTTCTTTAGGGTCGAGCTGCAAGTTTCCTGCCCAATCAGCAAGAATAAGCATACACGAATCGAGCACACTCTGACGTGTCGTTGGCACGTTATCAATGTTATATACTGTTTCATCAATGCTGGTATAAGCGTTGATGTCGGTTCCAAACTTCACACCAATGCTCTCACACCATCTCAACATGGCATCGTTGGGAAAGTGCTTGGTACCATTAAAACACATGTGTTCAAGGAAGTGAGCCAATCCACGCTGACTTTCTTCTTCCTGAATGGAACCCACTTTTTGTGCGATATAAAAATTAGCACGTTTCTCGGGCCAGTTGTTGTAACGAATGTAATAGGTCAAACCATTGTCAAGCTTACCAATACGCACCGCCTTATCCACGGGTATGGGCTGCTTAACCATTTGCTCCTGCAATACCTTATCCAAGTCGACAGCCGGTTCTCCCTGCTGTGCATAGCCCCATCCGCTTACGAACAGAAGACCTAAAAGAATAGATTTCTTAAGTTGCATACTATTGATTATAAAATGATTATGACAACAAAGGTAATAGAAAAAATAGTGGCAGTGGTTTTTTATGTATAAATTTATCATTTTTAAAGAGTTCATAAAGGATACAAAAGCAGGTTCTTAACCGCCTTGCCCCTACCCTTTCGCCCACCCATTCAGGCTAAAACGCGTGATAATTCGGACTGAATTGCCCTTCAATTCAGTCTCATTCCTTTTGCTGTTCAGTCTGAACTGCAAGGCGGGGCTTGATGTATCTTCGCCCAAGACTCAAGCAGTCTGCACCCCATTGCTCAACGAAAATCTGCCTAACTCAATTCTTTGGTAAAAAATATTCATTATCTTTGCATTTTATAAAGAGGAGAATTTTCCTCGCAACAACCAAGAACAAGCAAATAAATAGAAAACAATGGAATATAATTTTAGGGAAATCGAGAAAAAATGGCAACAGAGATGGGCTGAAAACAAAACCTATCGTGTGGTCGAAGACAAAGACAAAGAGAAGTTTTATGTACTCAATATGTTTCCTTATCCTTCGGGAGCGGGCTTGCATGTGGGGCATCCCTTGGGTTATATTGCATCCGACATCTATGCCCGCTACAAGCGTTTGAAGGGCTTTAACGTGCTGAACCCCATGGGTTACGACGCCTACGGACTGCCTGCCGAGCAATATGCCATCCAGACAGGCCAGCATCCAGCCATAACAACCGAGGCAAATATCCAACGCTATCGTGAACAGTTGGATAAGATTGGCTTCTCGTTCGACTGGGATAGAGAGATACGCACTTGTGAGCCAGGCTATTATCAGTGGACACAATGGGCGTTCCAGAAGATGTTCAACAGCTATTACGACAATGCTCAAGACAAGGCTCTGCCCATCGAATCCCTCGTGAAGCAGCTTGAAGAAAGGGGTACAGAAGGTCTGAACGCGGCTTGTTCGGAAGACCTTTGCATCACTGCCGACCGGTGGAAGGCCATGAGCGAAATGGAGCAACAGCAGGTGCTGATGAACTATCGCATTGCCTATTTGGGCGAAACGATGGTCAACTGGTGCGAAGCTTTGGGTACAGTGCTTGCCAACGACGAGGTGATAGACGGTGTGAGCGAACGTGGCGGACACCCTGTGGTGCAGAAAAAGATGCGTCAGTGGTGTCTTCGCGTGAGTGCATACGCACAGCGTCTGCTCGAAGGATTGGACAAAGTGGACTGGACCGACTCGCTGAAAGAAACACAACGCAACTGGATTGGCCGTTCGGAAGGTGCCGAAGTGGAGTTCAGCGTGAAAGACAGCGATGTGAGATTCACCATCTTTACCACTCGTTCCGACACCATGTTTGGCGTTACCTTCATGGTTTTGGCTCCCGAGAGCGAATTGGTTGACGTCCTCACCACTGCCGAGCAAAAAGCCGAAGTGGAGGCTTATATCACCGCAACAAAGAAACGCACCGAACGCGAACGCATTGCCGACCGTCGTGTAACCGGTGTTTTCACGGGTTCGTACGGCATCAATCCGCTCACAGGAGACGCCATCCCTATCTGGGTGAGCGATTATGTATTGGCAGGATATGGAACAGGTGCCATCATGGCAGTACCCGCTCACGACAGTCGCGACTATGCCTTTGCAAAGCATTTCTCATTGCCCATCATCCCCTTGATTGAGGGAGCCGATGTGAGCGAAGAGAGTTTCGATGCCAAAGAGGGTATCGTGATGAACTCGCCTGTGGTGGCTGCCGAGGCACAAGCAACCCAACAAATTGATGGCAGAGAACCTCTCGTGCTGAATGGACTGACCGTAAAAGAGGCTATTGCCAAGACCAAGGAATATATCACACAACATAAGCTGGGAAGAGTGAAGGTGAACTATCGCCTGCGTGATGCCATCTTCTCACGCCAACGCTATTGGGGCGAGCCCTTCCCTGTGTATTATAAAGATGGCATGCCCTATATGGTGGCAGAAGAGGCCTTGCCTTTGCAACTGCCGGAGGTGAGCGAATACAAGCCCACAGCTACAGGCGAACCGCCCTTGGGCAATGCCAAGGTATGGGCATGGAACGAGAAAACCCGCCAGGTGGTAGATACCTCGCTTGTGGATAACGTGGAGGTATTCCCCCTCGAGTTGAATACAATGCCTGGATTCGCAGGTTCTTCAGCCTATTATCTACGCTATATGGACCCACAAAACGACAAGGCTCTTGTGAGCAAGGAAGTGGGTGCATACTGGCAAAACGTAGACCTCTATGTGGGCGGAACAGAGCATGCCACCGGCCACCTCATCTATAGCCGTTTCTGGAACAAGTTCTTGTTCGATTTCAACGTATCTGCCAAGGACGAACCTTTCCAAAAGTTGGTCAATCAGGGTATGATTCAAGGTCGTTCAAACTTTGTTTACCGACTCACCAACCCCACCGACCCCACTCGTCCCACCTTCGTATCGCTCAACCTAAAAGACCAATACGAGGTAACGCCCTTGCATGTGGATGTAAACATTGTTACAGCCGATGTGCTGGATTTGGATGCTTTCCGTGCATGGCGACCTGAATTTGCCAATGCCGAATTTATCTTGGAAGATGGTAAATATGTATGCGGTTGGGCAGTGGAAAAGATGTCGAAGAGCATGTTCAACGTGGTTAATCCCGACATGATTGTAGAGAGATATGGTGCCGACACCCTTCGTTTGTACGAGATGTTCCTTGGTCCTGTAGAGCAAAGCAAGCCTTGGGACACCAACGGCATTGACGGTTGCCACCGCTTCTTGAAAAAGTTCTGGGGCCTGTTCTACAACCTCCGCAGTGGCGAATGGATGCCCAATGAGGCTGAAGCCACAGCCGAACAGCTGAAATCGGTACACAAGCTGTTGAAGAAGGTGAAGGGCGACATCGAGAACTTCTCGTATAACACTGCCATTTCGGCCTTTATGATTTGTGTCAACGAGTTGTCGCAAGCCAAGTGTACCAATCAAGAATTGCTCTCACAACTCGTTATTGCCATCGCTCCTTTTGCTCCCCACATTGCCGAAGAACTATGGGCAACATTGGGCAAAGAAGGCAGCGTGTGCGATGCCCAATGGCCCGAATATGAAGAAAAATATCTCGTAGAGAACGAAATACAGCTTGCCATCTCCTTCAACGGCAAGGCACGCTATCAGAAAACCTTTGCAGCCGATGCCGACAATGCCACCATCGAGAAAGAAGTGATGGCAGACGAGCGTTCAGAGAAATACCTCGAAGGCAAACAAATCGTTAAGGTCATCATCGTTCCCAAGAAGATTGTCAATATCGTATTGAAATAAAGAGAGGAGCCAACAGGAGTGGGCGGAAAGGAAGAAGGAGTCTGCGGACATGGCTTGCAGCCAGGATACATCCACTGATTCCACCCTATAAGAGGGCTTCTTTCCTGCCCGCTCCCCTCCCGCTCCGCTACAATCAAGCACCAACAACCCACTGTTTATAACTCACAACTTACAACTGAAATAAATGTTATGACACCGGCTCACAAACAACTTTTGCGAGAAAGCAAAGACTTTCTTTACATTACAATGGGCGTACTGCTTTATGCCATCTGTTTCACGCTCTTCCTTTTACCCTACGAAATCGTAACAGGCGGCGTTACGGGTATGTCAGCCATCGTGTTTTATGCCACAAAATTCCCATTGCACTATACCTATGGCATCATCAATGGAACGTTGCTCATCGTGGCATTGAAGATACTTGGTTTCAAGTTTATGATGAAAACGATTTATGCCATTGTTGCCCTCTATTTCTTTTTGGATTGGGGTCAGCAGCTCATGCCTGTAGACGATCAAGGCAATTTCATCAAACTCTTGGGCGAAGGCCAAGAATTCATGTCGCTGGTAGTGGGATGTTGTCTCACGGGTACGGCTCTTGCCATCGTGTTCCTGAACAATAGTTCGACAGGCGGAACAGACATTATTGCCGCTTGTGTCAACAAGTTTTATCCTGTATCGTTGGGACAAGTATTGATGGGAGTAGACATTCTGATTATCAGTTCGTGTATGCTCTTCCCCCAATTTGGGGAGCCTATCGAGCGTATGCACAAGGTGGTATTTGGTCTTTGTACGATGTTTATCGAGTGTTTTGTACTGGATCAGGTAATGAATGCACGTCGCGAGTCGGTTCAATTCCTCATTTTCTCGCACAAACACGAAGCCATAGCCAATGCCATCGTCAAGACCACCGACCACACCCTTACTTATCTCGATGGTCATGGATGGTATTCGGGCAACGAAATGAAGGTGATTTGTCTGCTCGCCAAGAAGCGTGAGAGTCAAACAATCTTCCGTTTGATTAAGATGATCGACCCCAAAGCCTTTGTAAGTCAAAGTTCAGTAATCGGCGTTTACGGTGAAGGCTTCGATACCATCAAAGCCCGCGTCAAAGCCATTCACGAAGAAGCATTACAGAGAGAGGGCGAAACGGTAGAGCAAGAAGAAAAGAAATAAGAAAAAAGATAAAAGAAAGAAGGGGGAGACAAGCCTGCATAAACAGCTGCTTATCTCCCCCCTTTTTCTTGATTTCCCAATGCTTTGGAGAGCGTTTTTTTTGCAGACGGGTAGTTTTTAGCCAAGATGACTTGCTTTTCTTATTCAGGTAGGATAGCCCTCTGATATTGTCTAAGGGCATCGTCGCCAACAGCCAAGACCATCATTGCAGGTTTATCCCCTACTCTCTCCCTCATTCAGGCTCCACATACTCGCCATTAATCTTCAGCGGTTCAAAGTGAAGACCGATATGAGTATTGGCTCCAAAGCGTTCTTTTAGGCGGTTTTCTATGTTGGTAGCACGTCGATGAGCCTCGTATAGCGACCATTCGCCAGGCATCCGGAGATGCATCTCTATGGCAATCTTATTACCCAAACTACGAGTACGCAGGTTATGAATGCCGCTCACGCCCTCTTCTGCCTCTGCTATGGCCACAATCTCCTCTTCCACATGCTGTGGCAAACTAGCCTCCAACAAATCGTTGATGGCCCCTATCGACAAGCCATAGGCCGCTTTTAGGATAAAAAGACTCACTACAATAGCAGCCAAAGGATCTAACACCGCCCACTGTTTACCCAATACAACAGCCCCCCCAACGCCTAAAGCCGTACCGATGGACGATAAAGCATCCGACCGATGGTCCCATGCATTAGCAATGACGGCTTGCGAATTTAAGGCTTTTCCCTCGCTAATGGTAAAGCGAAAAGCCCACTCTTTCAAAACAATACTCACCAGAGCAGCCACCAAAGCAATGACGCCCGGACTCTCCAAAGGCTCGCCTTGCCACGCACGCCACACCTTATCTGTACCATCCAGGAAGATCATCACAGCCACCAACAACAAGCTAATGCCGATAACCGCAGTGGCAAGTGTTTCGTACTTGCCGTGTCCATAGTCGTGTCCTTCGTCTGTGGGCTTATTACCCAACTTCACAAAGAGAAGGATAACGATGTCGTTGATAAAGTCGGAAAGCGAATGTACAGCATCGGCAATCATCGCCGCCGAGCCACCTATGACCCCCGCCACAAACTTACCCAGCATCAATACCACATTCACTATGCTTCCCTTGATGGTTATCCAATAAATACGTTTCAGTCGTTTATCCTCTTCCTTCATCTCTTCGCTATGCTTGTTTGATAAAAAATATTCTTTTCTCGTTCCTCAAAAAGTGCGTTTTATTATTATTCGCAGGCTCATCAATTCGCCGTAAACTCATCAACACGTCGCAATTTCATCAACCCGTTCTGCCATGGCATAACCCAAGCAAGCTTGGTTCTGCTCATCCGGCTTCATTTAAACGTTTTCAAAGGTTTCCAATGGCGGGTACTCCACATCAAGCCATAGTACATCATGACACCCACTATCAAGCCCACAATGGCGTCGATGGCATAATGTGCCAAGATATAGACCGTGGCAAAGCACATCAATACGAAGAGGGGAAATAATATCCAGAATAGCCATCTGCTGCCACTACGCCACGCCAAGAGCATGATAATGGTCGTAATACCAACATGACTGCTGGGAAAAGCGGCCGTGGGACGCTCGCCGGCATCGTGGGCACTCTCCACCAAATGATAGAAAAAGCCGTCTTTATAACCCGGACTCACCATACGTTCGTTATGACTATTGAAGTAGTCGTACAAATTAGGGAAGATGCCTTCTGCCGCTTTGTCCATGCCGATGGCAGGGAAATAATATTGCGGACCTGTTACCGGCAGAGCGATAAATATCACATAGAAGATAAAAAAGGCGGCCAATACCACAAAAGAGGCTCGCTCGAACTCGCCATATCGCTTGAAAAAATAATATAATATCACAGCTGCAATCATGGGATAATAGGCGGCATACCCCAAATCCATCAATTCACTGAACACTGCACCGGGCATTACTTGATGGAAAACAAGGGCGGGCTGAAAGCCAAAGACCCACTGTTCGGCTTGTGCAAAAACATGATCGAGATTAGGAAAAAGACGATTGATTTCATAAGTGTCGGGATACCACCACGAAAGGAGTAGGAGATGGGTTAGCACCCGCAATAATCGTGTCACTGGGCATGGCACCAATCGGTAGACCGTCCATAAAGCCAGTGTGATAAAGCCTACACGCAAACGACCCCAAATCATGGCGTCGGGATGTTCCATCTTGGTATAAGTAAACAACACTATAATTAAAGTAAGAAGCATATAGCCCAGCACCACCCATTCGATGGCCATCAAACTGCGGTTGGGCGACTTCTCCAATGCAAAGAGTTTTTTAAGCCGGTTCATTTTATAGCCATTTGTTTTTAACATACCAGTCGATGGTTTTCTTCACTCCTTCTTCTAAGGTTGTTTGCGGATGATAACCCAGCTCGTCCATCGCCGGTTCGATATTACAACGCCAGTTGCGTTGTTTCATGATATGATATTTGTCATTGTTAAGGGCCGACACCTTGCGTGTGGCACGTCCCACATATTCGCCTGCCCAGGTAATGAGGCGTAACACCCAGATGGGGGCTTTGATACGCAGCATCCACGGATTGCCTAATGCACGGCGAATAAGGTTGCTGAAGTCGGACGATTTGTATACCTGTCCGTCGGTAAGAAAATACTTGCGGCCACTCATGCCCCTGTCCATGGCCAGAAATACGGCATTCACCACATCGTCTACATACACAAAAGTAAGGTCTTGACGCTTAAATCCGGCCCCGAAGTCTATATGCTGCTTCACACTCTTGGCCATCAGGAAATAGTCTTTCTCGCGTGGTCCATACACTCCGGTAGGCCGGAGGATGATATAAGGGAAGATACACTCACCTGTTTCGCCCTCCTCATCCGCGGGGTTGATGCTGTCGAGAAACTCTTCGGCCAGCAGTTTGCTTTGTCCGTATGCCGTGTTGGGGCATGGAGTGTCTGTTTCTTGAATCTCCTCGTAAGGCTGCTGCTCTCTCACCGGTCCGTAAATGCTCAGCGAACTTACAAATATAAACCGTTTCATGGGCATCTTCACGGCAATGATGGCACGCACCAAGTTTCTCGTTCCCTCGGTGTTGACGCGATAAAAGTCGGCCTTGTTAAGACATTTGGTGGCTCCTGCGGCATGCACCACATAGTCGAAACTATGGTTTGCCAACTGCTCTGTGAGCTGCTTTTCGCTCGAAAAGTCGAGCTCTATAAAATGAATCCGCTCGTCTTGCAGATACTCCTTGGAAGTGGAACGCCTAATGGCTGCCCACACCTCCATACCCCTCTTGAGGGCTTCTTCTACGATAAAGCTGCCAATAAATCCGCTGGCACCGGTTATCAAAATTTTGCTCATGTATGAAAAAAGGACAATCGACCCGGCATCTTATAGACTATGGTTTTGAAAGATGAAGGGCTTGCCGACTATCCTCTGCAAAGATATAAAAGTAAATGAAGAAAAACGAAAAAATGAGTATTGATTAAATCAAAAGCAACTGAAACGGGTCTGCCCGGATTATACATAGCGGTGCGGGTTGTGGGGTTTTGCCTCTTTGGATAAAAATACGCGAGTTCGGTATATTAACTCAGATACTTAATTCAAAAGTTCTCGCAGATAACGCAGAAACGCAGAAGACTTTACTCCGGACGGAGTTGCAAAAGGACACAAACATCGCAGTCGCGATGGAAGAACTCGCAGAAAAGTTTGCAACGTTTAAATGAAGCCAAATGAGCAAAACCAAGCTTGATTGGATTATGCCATGGCGGAACGGGTTGATGAGCTTGCGAGTAAAACGCACTTTTCGAGGAACGAGAAAAGAACGGATAGATAGGTAAGCAACTACACATAAAACATTTTTTAAAGCAACGACATACACAACTCTTCACAACATCTTTTATGTCATCACCTCACAAGTATTCTTGAGCATGCCGTGAAGAGTGGTGGATGTCGTTGCAAAAGAAATAGCTTGTTGTTGCAACATTTATGATAATCGACTCATGTTTCAGCAACGACATACACAACCTCTCACAACCTCTTTTATGTCATCACCTCACAAGTATTCTTGAGCATGCCGTGAAGAGTGGTGG
>JALEWR010000009.1 GCA_022783515.1 Prevotella sp. | reverse complement strand
GCACAAAGATAGTAAATTTCAAGCAAATCACAACAGCGTGACAATGATGATTTCTTTTTGTCTGTTGTTGCTTATAGCACAAAGTTAGTCAATTTCAAGTAAATCGTCATTCAATGCAGCAAAGAAAATGTGGACTGTTTGCTCCGCGATTGCCGGCTTCTGCGTGGGTAGTCTGCAGCAGTCAATGAGTTTTTTACTGCCTTCTTTGGATGAAAAAGCATGCTTCTGTGTTTAAAATCATCTTGGTGTCTGAAAAAAAAGAGTATCTTTGCATTATGACAGAAGACTTTGATATAAGAGACGAACGCTTGGGTTCTACCGAACGCGACTTTGAAAACGCGTTGAGACCGCCTAAATTTGCCGATTTCAGCGGACAGAGTAAGGTGGTGGAAAACTTGGAGGTGTTTGTCGAAGCAGCTAAATATAGGGGTGAACCTCTCGACCATACGTTGCTTCATGGTCCGCCCGGACTTGGAAAAACGACGTTGAGCAATATCATTGCCAACGAGTTGGGCGTGGGCTTTAAGATAACGAGCGGTCCGGTGTTAGACAAACCCGGCGACTTGGCCGGCATTCTCACATCGTTGGATACCAATGATGTATTGTTTATCGACGAGATACACCGCCTCTCGCCTGTTGTGGAAGAGTATCTCTATTCGGCAATGGAAGACTATCGCATCGATATCATGATTGATAAGGGACCATCAGCCCGGTCTGTTCAAATCGACCTAAACCCCTTCACGCTCATCGGTGCTACCACCCGAAGTGGTTTGCTGACGGCTCCGCTGCGAGCTCGTTTCGGTATCAATCTGCATTTGGAATACTACGATCCCGAAACTTTGGCACGCATCATTAAGCGGTCGGCTCGCATCTTGGGAGTACCCATCGACGATGATGCTGCCATCGAAATCTCCCGTCGTTCTCGCGGAACGCCCCGTATTGCCAACGCTTTGTTGCGTCGTGTTCGCGACTTTGCTCAAGTGAAGGGCAACGGACGCATCGATGTGGACATTGCCCGACTCTCGCTTACGGCGTTAAACATCGACCGATATGGCTTGGACGAAATCGACAATAAGATTTTGCTGACCATCATCGACAAGTTTAAAGGTGGTCCTGTGGGTGTTTCTACCATTGCCACTGCCATTGGCGAGGATGCCGGAACGGTGGAAGAGGTGTACGAGCCTTATCTTATCATGGAAGGCTTTATCAAACGCACGCCACGCGGCCGTATGGTTACGGAATTGGCTTATCAGCATCTAGGGAGAAATATTTATACAAGTAGTAGAATGACCCCGGGTTTGTTTGATGAGGAATGAGAAGGAAAGAGAAAGCCCTCCCGGCCTCTCTTTTTCAATTCGATAAATAGATAAGAACATGAGAACAGCGATTTTTGCAGGAAGTTTCGACCCTTTCACCATCGGACACGACTCCATTGTGCGTCGTGCCATTCCGCTCTTCGACCGTATAGTGATTGGGGTGGGGGTGAACGAGCGTAAGAAGACGATGTACACCGTCGGCGAACGAGTGGAGGCTATCGCACAACTCTATGCTCAAGAGCCACGCATTGAGGTGAAGGCATATAGTGATTTAACCATCGACTTGGCTCATCGTGAGGGGGCAAACTATATTGTGAAGGGCGTGAGAAGCGTGAAAGACTTTGAGTATGAGCGTGAACAAGCCGACATCAACAAAATGTTGGGTGGGGTGGAAACCCTCTTGCTCTATGCCGAACCACAATTTGCCTGCGTCAGTTCGAGTTTGGTACGCGAACTCATACACTTTGGTAAGGATGCGAAAGAGTTTTTGCCGCAAATTCAATATAAATGATAACATACAGCACAGACGGCGTGAAGATGCCGAAAATAAAGAAAAGGGAAACCACAGCGTGGATTAAAGCCGTGGCAGCTACTTACAACCGCCGTATCGGAGAGGTGGGGTATATGTTTGTAGACGATGAGAAGATATTGGAAGTGAACAACGAATATCTGGGACACGACTATTATACCGACGTCATCACCTTCGATTATGACGAGGGCGACATCGTGAATGGCGATATCGTCATCAGTTTAGACACCGTGCGTACTAATGCCGAGAAATTCGGAAAAGTGTACGAAGACGAATTGCATCGGGTCATTATTCATGGCATCTTGCATCTTTGCGGCCTCAAAGACAAGGCTCCCGGCGAACGCGAACAGATGGAAGCTGCCGAGAACAAGGCTTTGGCTTTGCGTTTGGAGCTGTTGTCGAGGAAGGGCTGATACAGCCTTTCTATATACAATCGGTCACACCTTGAACTCTACTTGTAATAACTTAATATCATTATACTGAAATAATCTGTTATGAAACAAACAATCAAAAAGCTATGGGCCTTGCCTTTGGCTGTTGCCGGTATGTTTTTTGCAGCCTGCAACCATACCGAAGAGGTAACCAAAGAAGACCTCACACAGTATGTTGAGCCGCGTATTGGTACGGCCCATTGTCGCTATTTCCATTTTGCACCCGGTGCCTTGCCTTTCGGAATGGCTAAGCCGGGTCCCTCTACCAACGGCTCTTTGGGCAATAAATGGGGTTGGGAAGCCACAGGCTACGATTATCGCGACAATACCATCGAGGGCTTTCCTTGCCTGCACGAATTTCAAGTGGGCGGCATTGTGCTGATGCCCACCACAGGAAAGCTCATCACGCAGCCGGGCTTACCCACCGATACCGTGGAGAAAAAAGGTTATCGCTCGTTCTATAGTCATGACGACGAAGTGGTGCAACCCGGTTATTATTCGATTCTTCTCAAAGATTACAACGTGAAAGCCGAGGTCACTGCCACCGAGCGTGTGGCGTTCCAACGTTATGTCTTCCCTGAAAGTAAGGAGAGCCACATCCTCTTTAATATCGGAAACCGACAAGGCGAGAGTGGTGCCGTGAACGATGCCGAGGTACAGATAAAAGACGATGGCAGCATCGAAGGATGGGTTATCACCGAACCCGAGTATGTGAAGAAATATCAGGCAGGCTCTAATGTGCCTCTTTATTTTTGTGCCGTGGTCGACAAGCAACCTAAGGCTGTAGGCTCGTTTATCGGCGACAAGGTGACGGCAGACTCCAAGAAGGTGAATGGAAAGGGTGCGGGTGTCTATCTCACTTTCGACACCAAGAAAGACGAAGCTGTTACTGTGAAGGTCGGTGTGTCGTACACCTCCGTAGAAAATGCCCGCCTTAACCTTGAGACAGAAGCTAAAACACTGACATTCGACGAAGCTAAAAAGGCATCGCACGATACATGGCAAGAGTATTTAAGCCGCATAACAGTGGAAACAACCCATCGCGACGACAAGGTGAAGTTCTATACGGGTCTTTATCACGCCATCCTCGGACGCGGTGTTGCCAGTGATGTCAACGGAGCTTATCCCAAGAACGACGGTACGGTGGGGCAAATTCCCATGAAAGATGGCAAGCCTGCCTTCCGCCTCTATAACACCGATGCCATGTGGGGAGCACAATGGAACCTCACCCAGCTATGGCTCTTGGCTTACCCCGAACGCATGAACGATTTTATCAACAGTCATCTCCAAATCTATAAAGATTGCGGTTGGTTGGCCGATGGTGTGGCTAACAGTCGTTTTGTATCAGGCGTTGGTACCAACCAACTCAGCAATATGATTGTGGCAGCCTATATGTGTGGCATCCGCAACTACGACGTGGAGTTGGCCTATGAGGCTTGTCTGAAGAACGAGTTGGAAGGAAAGAATCGCCCTATGGGAGCCGGAAAAATCGATACCGAGCTGTTTGTGAAGCACGGATATGTGCCGCATAAGGAGTCGGGCGACGGCCCTGATGAGGCTTTTGCCTTCTCTGCATCCCACACATTGGAATATTCTTACAGTGCATGGACAGTGGCACAGTTTGCCAAAGTCTTGGGTAAGGAAGCCGATTACGAAAAGTTGATGCACCTGTCGAAAGGCTGGGAGCGTATCTATGATGCCGAAACCAACTTTGTAAGACCCAAACACGAAGACGGAACATTTGTCGACAAGTTCGACCCCTTGGAGGTTTGGCGTGGCTTTCAGGAAGGCAACGCATGGCAATATACCTTCTATGTGCCACACGATGCACGCAGTTTGGTAGCTAAGGTAGGTGCCGACGAGTTCACAAATCGCTTGGATAGCATCTTCTCTCAATCTCAAAAGAAAATATTTAGCGGTGGAACAGAAGTAGGAGCGTTTGCCGGTTTGCGTACATTATATAATCAAGGCAACCAGCCTTGTTTGCATACTTCATGGCTATTCTGCGAAGCCGACAAGCCTGCACATACCCAGAAGTGGGTTCGTGCCATACTCGACGAGTTCTATGGAACCGAAGGTATTCACGGCTACGGTTACGGTCAGGACGAAGACCAAGGTCAATTGGGTGCATGGTATGTGATGTCTTCCATCGGTTTGTTTGACGTTCGTGGTCTCACAACACCAGAACCCACCTTCGCGGTGGGCAGTCCTTTGTTCGACAAAGTGGTGATTCGACTCAGTAAGGATTATTATGACGGTGGCACATTCACCATCCTCACCAAGAACAACAGCAAGGAAAATATCTACGTTCACGATTATCTTCTGAATGGAAAAACCCTCTCCACTCCTTATCTTCCTTTCCATACACTGCTCAAAGGCGGTAAGATGGAACTGACGATGGATAAGAAATAAGAGGCAGTTTTTAGAAAGTGTCAAGCTACAGATAACTTTTCTTCACTCGTTTGACACCATCTGTTGTCATAGGTCGGACTCGTTGGATTCGTCTGACAAGCCCGACCTGTTTATTTTAACGTGAGTCCGACGAATTTATAATTCTAAACATAAATTCGTCGGACTCACGTCTGTTTTTATTATCTACAAGCAAAACAAACAAGCACTTACCCATGACCTTTTCCTTCATTCCATCCCTGCCCGCATGGGCCATCAGAATAGCAAAGGGGTTTATGCCCCAAGACAAAAACGCAAAGGCCAAGAAGGCTGTCAGGAGAACTTGCGGCTCCGGTTCCTTGGCCAGGAGAAAGGCCCTCCCGTCCCCTCCCCGCCGGCTGCGTGCCTTTGCCGCTACCCTTCCCGCCGGCCGCTCCACCTCGGCCAACCGGCTTACAGCCGTGCGGTCACTTCTCCTCTTCCTTGGAAAGGAAAACGCTGACATACCACTTTCTTCCATTACCGCCACAATGATGCACCGCTATGTGTCCGCTCTTACCGGCCGCGGAGTATGCCGCAACACCGCCGCCTGCTACCTCAGGTCGCTGCGGGCAGTGTACAATGCTGCGGTGCGGGCAGGTATAATAACCGACACAAAACCATTCAGGGACTGTTTCACTGGCAATGCCGTGACAACAAAGCGTGCCATAACCAGTGCCGACATCCGGCGTCTGAGCCAGCCGGCCCTTCCCGAAGGCTCGTTTCTGCGCCTTTCCCAAGACATCTTTCTGTTCTCCTTCTATGCCCAAGGAATACCGCTGGTAGACTTGGCCCACCTGCGTACTTCGCACATCCGCAAGGGCATGCTCGTCTACTGCCGTCGAAAGACAGGCCGGGAGGTCCGTGTCAGGCTGGAACCCTGCATGAGGCAAATACTCCAACGCTATGCCTCTCCCTCCTCCCCCTATCTTTTCCCGATACTCGAGCGTGGCGACTATTCCTCCTTCCTCTCGTACTACAACCGTTCGCTCAAGCAGCTCGCCAAGATGGCCGGTGTCAGCAGTACACTCACCTCGTATGTTCCACGCCACTCATGGGCCAGCATTGCCTATGCCAGGGACGTTCCATTGCCCGTCATTGCCAAGGCCATGGGGCATGCCGACACACAGACCACGCTGACATACCTGGCTGAAATCAACGACAAAAGGGTGGAAAGGGCAAACAGAAAAGTATTAAGAGAAATAGTTGCGCCTATTGTAGAGAGGTGGAACAAGATACACCTGAAAAGCCATGCAAAGTTAATACTTATTATATATATCTGCCAAACTTTCTTTTAAATATTTTACAAGATTATATTATATACACATATCTGTATTCCATTATATAAAGTCTGTATGTTTATGTGTATCAACGTAATAGCATTGTTTATCAGGTGTGTTTCCCGTCTTGTTCCACCTCTCTACAATAGGTGGCACAAATTTACATCCTGTGATGCAAGAACTTGCATGGCAAATAATGGACTGAGAGCGGCGTACCATAGATATTGTGCTTTCGCCGAGATTTGTCCGTCATCATAATGAAACCCTGTTGAATATATTATAAACAAAAAAGAATAAAACAAATGAAACAGTTTTTTTATTGGTTTTTAGTGGTTGTCATGCTGTTGCTGCCAACCCAATTGTCCGCATACACTGACGGACAGATTGTCAAGTTCGGGCAAGATTATTATCGTGTAATCTCTGCTGAAGCAAAAACTCTTTCCTACTTAGGTTGTGATGATGCAAAAAGTGGGCATCTCATTGTGCCTGCCACTGTCTTTGATGGAAAAGACGTAACTTTTAAAGTAAAAAAGATAGGATATTCAGCAGCAGATAATTATAAATGTAAAAATATAACCTCTGTTAAAATTGAGAATGGAATTGAAGAAATTGGTAGTCTTGCATTTAGCTACGCAACACTGACAACAGTTGAAATACCTCAAAGTTTAAAAACTATCCACAAGTACTTTTCTGAACTACAAAGAAGTAATCCCCAATATAAAGTTGACCCTAACAACAGGAATTTTAGATCCGACGCAGACGGAACCTTATATTCATACGATGGAACCGTGCTTTATAGCGTACCCTCTTCTCTACAGATTCCTACTTCTGTATATACCGTTAACCCCACCGTTACCACTATCTATCCCAAGCCATTTTTTCAAATTCAAGGGCTTAAAAAAATTATTCTTCCCCCTAACCTTAATCAATTGCCAGTATGGTATCAGGGGCTTACTTACCATACCTCTGTTGAAAGTTTTGGGATAGCCGGTGGAGGCAACACTCCTTATAGAGTGATTGATGGGGTATTGTTTAAAGACAATCAATTGGTTGAATTTCCACCAAGCAAGGCCGCAGTCAACTATACGATACCCAATGGCATTACCTCTATCGAACGCTTTGGAATAGCATTTTCGAGAATTGAAACTCTCAATTTGAACCAAGTAGAAGAAATGCAAGCCTCGGCGATATGGTATAATCTTAAGCTAAAAGAAATTATTGTCACCAAACATTTTAAAACAATGGACAGGAATGCTTTTGCTTTTAACACTGGTTTAGAGAATTATCGGGTTGATTCTGAAAATCCCTACTTTATGGCAAAAGATGGCATATTATTTTCAAAGAACATGAAGACGTTTTATGCTTATCCTGCTGCTAAGATAGGAGAAACCTATATTATCCCCCAAGAAGTGACCACCATTTTTGAACTGGCTTTTGTGGGTTGTAAGAATATCACTACTTTGACTATTCCCAATAAGGTAACTTTTATCGGGCAAGAAGCATTTAGAGGAATGGAAAACCTTTCAAAGGTTAATTTTTCAGCCCCTTCTTCTGTAACAAGTATAGACGTTTGTGCCTTCCAGAGCTGTACTTCCTTAAAAGAAATAACCCTTCCCAACTCATTGGAAAAACTGCCTGAACTATTCAGGTATTGTTCCAACCTGCAAACCGTAAATATTCCTTCCAGCTCCCGTCTGAAGACCATCGGTACCTATGCCTTTACGACTAACCCCAACCTCACCTCCTTCAACTTTCTTGGCAGCTGCGACTTGGAAAGTATCGGTGCCAACGCCTTTGCCAACACCAAGCTGACGGGTTTCAACTTTCCTAAAAGTGTGAAGACCATCGGTACCAATGCCTTTAGTGGCTGTAAGGAAATGAAACAGGCCGCCTTTGCCCCCGATGCCGTGATAGAAACCATTGGCGATGGCGCTCTGGCCGACTGCGGATTGACCTCCGTACAGATACCTGCCAGCGTGAAAGCCATCGGTCGCGAGGCGTTCCGTAACTGCCAGACTTTGCAGCGTGTGGATATACCGGCCGGTACGACCAGCGTTAGCGGAGAGGCTTTTAAATTCTGCAACAAGCTCATTGACATACATGTAGATCGTGCCAACACCAGCTACGCCAGCGTGGACGGCATGCTGCTCTCGCACGACAAAAAGACCCTTGTGCTGTTCCCTCCGGGCAAGGCCAATGACAAGTTTACTCCCCTGCCATCATCGATAACCAAGATTGGCGACTACGCCTTTTACGAGTGTACGGCACTCAAAAACGTAACCATACCCGCCAAAGTAACCTCTATTGGGCAGCGGGCGTTTGGTTTGTGTAGCAACCTCAACACCATGACCTTTCTCTGCGACAAGATGATACCAAGTGCCAATATTGCACAGGGTATCAACGTCATGGCCTTTGACAATGGTACACAAGCCCCCGATATGTTCAAGAACATCAATATCAACGTGAGAAAGGAACAGGAAAACGCATACAGTAACGATTCTTTCTACCGGAAGTTCAGGAGCATGAAGACATCGTTTAATAATGCACACCCGCTCTACGGACAGTTCATTGCCGTATCGGCCACTGACGCGGCCCTTATCGGTGCAAGGGGCCACAGCGACGAATCTACCTGGGAGATACCCACGACCATCAACGGCCTCAACGTGTCGGTCATCAGCGACTACGCCTTTTGGGACGCCGACAGCAAGATACGAGAGGTGATAGTACCCAAGGACATGAGCTATATCGGTGCCAAGGCATTCGTCAAGGAAACCGGTCCTATAGAAAACGTGTTTTTCCTCGGCACAAACCCAACGGAAACAATGATGAGCAGCAAGCGGTTCCTGCTTGATGATACAGGCACTGACTACAGCGAGTTTGCAGGAAACACCAGGGTGTATGTCAAGAAATCGGCCTTTGAGGCCTATAAGACAGCCTTTGCTAAGACCGTATATGACGCTGCTACACGTAAAGAAATAGTCAGTCCATTCGACTATACTGCACGCTTCGGTTATAAGGTACCCGCACCGCATATTACGGCTCGCTATGGTACTTTTGCTCGTGAGTTCGACGTGGATTTCAGCGAGTATGTGCAGACCACAGGCACGCAGGTGGCAGCCTTCACCGCAGCAAGCCCCGTCAGGAAAGGAACGGGCGACTATGGACAAAGTGAATACCATGTGCAGATGAAGGGCGTGGACACCTATACGGCAGAGTCCTATACCTATGTACCAAAGACTATTGGTGGGGTGCTGCTGAAAGTCTTGAACGGTCCCCGCACCACAGGCGACTTTTTCTACACCATTGGCGAGAAGGAAGTCATGGTGGACCCCTTTAGCGTGGGCCGCCCCATGATAGGGGCAACCTACAACGACTACAGAACAAACGCCCCCAACTGCTATGTGATGCAGGGCGGACAGTTCCGTCTGCTGCCGCAGGGCGTGTTCACGACCATACCCGTACACAAAGCCTTCATCTTCCTTGACAGCCTGCCTGCAGATGCCAAGGTGTCCTTCGGCTTCGACCCCGAAGGCGAAACCACGGGCATAAGCGGTATTGTAACGGCGGACGAAAGAGACAACGGACCTTGCTACAACCTCAGCGGACAGCGTGTGCAACGCCCCCTGCAGGGCGTGTATATACACAAGGGCCGCAAGACTGTCATCAAACAAAAATAAAAGGAAAAGGAGAAATGAAAATGGAAAAGAAAGCATATATGCAGCCAACCGTCCGCATGACAGTTGTCGACACGGAAGGAATCATGATAACGGCAAGCCCCGGTGTAGGCGGCAGCTACGATCCGGAAAAGCCCATGGATGCAAAACAGTATACGATGTTCCCCGATGAGCCGGAAGACGGCTGGCTGGCGGAAGACGGCGGAAGGATAGCCTGGTAGCTTCAGAACATCATGCCCAGAGAGGCCGGAATAGACTTCCACCGGTGCCTCTTGCCACTGCGGCATGCGTCTGTGTGCCGCACGCGGACAGGGAAAGAGATTTCTTTAACTCTCTAATATTTTCAGGCAGAACTGGTAGGAGTTCCTATAGGTTCTGCCGCCTTTTTTACCGTCCGGACAAGCAGTTGCCAAGCGGGACCGGAATAAGAAAGTTGCCGCTTCCTTTCAAATTCCTTGGAAAATCAGTCTGCAATACAGAAAATTGCACTAATTTTGACTTTGGCAATCATCGCCTGTTGTTTTTTCACCCTATCTATTTTCAATTATAAGGATACAGAACATTGGCGAAACCATCATATTTCAAGCCCTGTGTTCTTATTCCGAACACAGGTATTTGTAATAGATTTGCAAACGCAAGCTACAGTATATATTGATATGGACTTGATTGGTGAGCATAACCTGAAACCGGAACCTGTGCGACAACCTTGGAGTTATACGCACCTGACTCATACTGAATATGGTATGCCTGCCGGCTTCGGTGCCGGTTGCCTGTATCCTGTGTGGTATCGGCGGAGATGTCATTACAGGGGAAACAGAGCAAGTAAAGCTTATTTAGTCCATCATTATAACATTTTTTACATATCTGAATCCCTCGAACTCACGTTATTTTATCTTTTTATTCTCCCCTTCATCTCTTGTTTATGACACGTTCTTTGTTCTTATCCCTCCTTTTTTTTTCGCCTCTTCGCTCCTTGCTTCTCCTCGCATCAAGGTGGCATGTGTAGGCAATAGCATCACATACGGAACTGGATTGGCAGACCCTTCCACACAAAGCTATCCGGCACAGTTGCAAAAGCTGTTGGGCGGAACATACGAGGTAGGTAACTTTGGGAAGCCTGGAGCAACGCTTTTGGTTAAGGGACACCGCCCTTATATCGAGCAAGAGGAATATAAAAAGGCATTAAACTTTGCAGGAGACATCGTTGTCATCCATCTGGGAGTGAACGATACAGACCCTCGCAACTGGCCTCATTACCGCGATTTTTTCATCAAGGATTATCTGGATCTTATCCAATCGTTCCGGCAGGCAAATGCCAATGCACGCATCATTATCGCCCGAATGACGCCGATAAGCCATGCTCACCATCGCTTCCTGTCAGAAACACGCGACTGGCACGCACAAATTCAGATGGCGATTGAAACCGTGGCACGATATGCCAACGCACAACTTATCGACTTTCACGCCCCACTTTATCCCCATCCCCATCTTCTCCCCGATGCCATTCATCCCTCAGTGGAAGGAGCCGGTAAACTCGCCCAAACCGTATTTTCGGCGATAACGGGCAGGTATGGTGGCTTGTCGCTTCCGTCAATCTATACCGACAACATGGTGCTTCAGCGTGATACACCCCTACAAATACATGGGACAGCCGATGCCGGAGAGGATGTGACCGTGCGGATTGACCGACAACGACATACGACAAAAGCCACATCAGACGGAAAGTGGATGGTAACATTAGCACCCTTAAAGGCTGGCGGACCTTATACGCTCACTGTTTCGACCTCTTCAAGGACACTGAAATACAAGCAAGTGTTAGTGGGCGAGGTGTGGTTATGTTCGGGACAATCGAATATGGAGTGGATGTTGAAGAAATGTTCCACCGCCTCACAAGACATTCCACATGTCAAAGACGGATGGCTCCGACTATATGATATGAAGGCAAATTGGCGTACGGATGCGGTGGAATGGAGTGTTTCCGCACTCGATTCGGTCAATCGACTTCAATATTTTCACAACACCCAATGGACAGCTTGCACGCCCGAAACCACAGCACGGTTCTCTGCCGTGGCTTATTATTTCGGGAAAATGCTCCGCGACAGCTTGCAAGTACCTGTCGGATTGATATGTAATGCCGTGGGAGGTTCGCCCACAGAGGCGTGGATAGACCGCGAAACATTGGAATATCGCTTTCCCGAGATACTGAAAGACTGGAAAAACAACGATTTCATACAGGATTGGGTACGCAAGCGGGCAGCACAAAACATCCGCTTATCGACCGACAAGCTGCAACGCCATCCTTACGAGCCATGTTATCTTTATGAGTCGGGCATCCTACCATTGCAAAGCTATGCCGTTAAGGGAGTTATCTGGTATCAAGGCGAATCCAATGCACACAATATAGAAACACATGAACGACTCTTCTCGTTACTGACCGATAGTTGGCGGAAAAACCTGCAACAACCTCACCTTCCTTTCTATTATGTGCAGCTGTCGAGCCTCAACCGTCCTTCATGGCCACATTTCCGAGACAGTCAACGTCGTTTGATGGCAGGCATAAAAGATGTAGGCATGGCTGTATCGAGTGATGTAGGCGACTCATTGGACGTGCATCCCACCCATAAACAACCCGTGGGCAGCCGACTGGCACGCTGGGCTTTGCACAAGACATACGGCAATGCCCGGCTTCTTCCCAGTGGTCCTCTGTTCCGCAACGCCCACTTTCGTACCTCTGATGTTCTCCTTACCTTTGATTATGGAGAGGGGATGAAGTCGTCCGATAATATGCCTCTCCGCACATTCGAGCTTGCCGAGGTAGACGGTTTGTATCATCCTGCCATGGCAGAAGTGATGCCCGACGGCACGATCAGGGTTTTTAGCGATAAGGTGAAGCATCCCCGCTATGTGCGATACGGCTGGCAACCATTCACCAGAGCCAATCTCGTGAACCGCGACCTGCTTCCTGCCTCCACCTTTCAAGCGGCCGATGAAAAAAGCATGAAGAACGAGAGGTCGATACATTAACTCAAACACTTAGCACGAATGTTCTTTTCGAGGACCGAGAAAAGAATGGATTGATGGGTAAGCAGCTACATATAAAACATTTTTTAAAGCAACGACATACACAACTCTTCACAACCTCTTTTATGTCATCACCTCACAAGTATTCTTGATTATGTCGTGAAGAGTGGTGGACGTCGTTGCAAAAGAAATAGCTTGTTGTTGCAACATTTATGATAATCGACTCATGTTTCAGCAACGACATACACAACCTCTCACAACCTCTTTTATGTCATCACCTCACAAGTATTCTTGAGCATGCCGTGAAGAGTGGTGG
>JALEWR010000238.1 GCA_022783515.1 Prevotella sp. | reverse complement strand
TTATAAGTCGGTATTTGGTGGAGAATTTAACGGTGTTTATCGTTTTAAGGATATGCCACCTTCCGATTTTGTTGTTCCCGAAGAATTAAAAAACCACATTATGCACATGAGTTTACCTATCAGTGGAGAAACAATATTGATGGGATCTGATTGCATCGAATTAAGTCCTGAACAGAAATGGCTGCAAGGCACAAATTTTTCTATTGCAGTGGGAGTCACTTCGGACGAAGAAGCACATCGTATTTTTGACGGTTTGAGCGAAGGTGGAAATGTTTCGATGCCTTTGCAAACCACTTTTTGGAGTCCTTTGTTTGGGGTGGTTAAAGATCGCTTTGGCATCGAATGGATGATTGATATGGAACGATAGAATAATGGGAGAGTGGAGGGCCTATTCGTTCGTGGGCTTACTCTCCACTCATCTACTTTTCCCGCATATCATTACTTTTTAAGACACTACCGATGTCTGGGAAATAATATGTATGGAATAACACTAAGATTGTCAGTATCTCGCAGTGGGACCTCCCGCCAGGGGTGGTTACAATGCTGTTTGCTGGGTACGGTACATCACGTCTGTATTTTTAACTTTGAGGTAAAATACTTGCAGAATTTATCCAATATGCAGAAAACACTAACGGTTGTAGGAGTGAGTGTTCGTTTGTAACTATTTGGCTGTCAATGATAAATGTATTAATAATATTTCACGCCTACACTGTTTAAGTGAAGTTCTTTGTAACGAGTTCATGTTAGTTAAGGTTATATGTATGTACGCTTGTGCCTTGTGCAGAAGGTAGATAGTTGATGCCCCACCAACACATTTGCAGAAGGATGAAGGCAACGATGACAATATACAAGGCTGTTTTGATATGTCTTGGACGAGCATATCTTAGATGTATATATATGAGATAGGCAAACCATGTGATGGCAGCCCATGTCTCTTTAGGATCCCATGCCCAATAGTGTCCCCATGCTTCCTTTGCCCATAAAGCACCCATTAGCATGCCCAAGGTCATGAACGAGAGTCCCACTGCAACCAAGTTATCACAAATATCTTCTTCTTCGGTGGTGATGTCGACTTTTTTTAAGAAGAGTAAATATATAGCCAATATGGTTGCCGCACCCAATAATGCGTAGGCAAACATATAGACAATGACATGCGGCGCAAACCAAGGACTTTGCAGAGCGGGCATTAAGGTCTTGTTGTGTATCTCGGGTTTGAGTAGATTGATACAGATAAAGACGGTCGATAGGAGGGTGCTGAAACTGAGAGTCCATTTATATTTCCAACGGGAATATACGATAATGCCTGCCAAGGGCAGAAAAAGTGAGTACCATAAGCGAGTTTCGCCCATGGTGCGAAGTGGTGGACGTTCTAATGAAATCCACATCCCGATGATATAAGAAAGAAAGACAACTAATCCCACTGCTGTGGAAGTGAGTGCCACAATGGGTTTGTTTTTCCATGCTCCATAGGCACCGATGCTCCATAAAACGATGGAGATGAGAGCGAATATGATTAAATGTTCCCAGGTCATGGTTGATTCTCCTTTTTGCGTTTGGGTGTAATAAACATGCAGACTGCACCGAGTAACATCATAAAAATGCCACTATATACAGCAGGTAACCAGGGGTCTTTCACGAGTTCCAATACACTTGTGTTGCTCCATTTACCCATTTTTTCGTTATACGACACTTGATAAATCTTCCAACCTTCGATGATATAGGGCTTGTTTACTTCGATGATAGCAGTCTCGTGTTTACCTTTTTCTGTCATGATTTCCACTTTTGAGATATATCGTTGTGGCTCTCGTTCGGGCATGGCGATGCTCACTTTATCGTCTAGTGCCAATATCTGATAAGGAAACTGATAACTTCCGCATGTTATCCAACCTGTTTTTTTCTGCTTACCGTCTTTGGATTGTGCCGTAATATTAGCCGCTGTAACAGCACCCGACGAATGCCATGACAAATAATTGGTAGTATCTTTGGTCATCATTGGGGCAGCCTCGTCCAATAATTTGTTGATGGTAATTGACCAATCTTGTAGCTTCCCACTCTTAAAAGTGCTATCCAAGAGCAACGGTTCGACCTCTTTTGAGGGTATGGGCGTGCCTGTTTTTGCATCTACCAATATGAGTTTTGGGGGATATTCGTTGATGGTAAAGTCTTTCAACTGTATGGCAATGGGTAATTCGTGCATATTGCTCTTTTCGTCAAAGGCACGCCATTCGGGAAAAGAAAGCTGGGTTGTCATCTTATATCGTTGCATGTCTGCATAGCCTAAAGTGGCACACAAAAGTACGATGAGCAAGCCTGCATGATTTAAAAGGAAGGGAATCTCTTTCCATCTAAAGTGAACAATTCTTTTGATGGTAACTTGTGCAACGACAACCGACATCCATATATAAATCATAACGAAAGGCCAGAACGACAGCATCCTTTGAAAGCCAAACACGTTGTCATAACTCTGTTCCCCAATTCCCTGTCTGGTCAATCCCATGATGATGGTCAGTAGAGCGGCATAGGCGAGGGCAGAGATGGCGGATATATAGGACCCGATAAAACGAAAAGCGTATATCTTATGTTGTAATGCGTAAATTGCCATCATGAACATGAGATATACGATGAGTATAATGATATTGATAGGAAAGGCGAAAGCCTCCCAACTGATGGCTCCCACGCAATAATCGAGCATGAAGCCCACAGTTAGGAGTCCTCCTCCAATGGTAAATCCTTCTTTAAAAGTCCAAGGTTTTGTCCACATGAATAGTACTTTCGCTATTCTTATAATTCTACAGTGCGTCCTCTACTTTGTGCCTTTTTAATCCATTCAGGTACAACCGTTCCTAAGAACTTTTGTTTATCTGCATGCTTCTGCTTCATGTCTAAGCCGATATATGCTTGAGCTTTCTCTTTGGTAGATATGTCGGGCATGGGGACATCGGAAGTAAAACCATGTTTAGCCAGTACCTTTGCAATGGCAAGACGTGCTTGGCCTGCATAATCTAAACTAAGCGATAATATGCGAGTGATTTCTTGTGGTGCGTGGAATGATGCTCCATGTGACGCCACTGCATAATCCCAACGCCACTGACTCTTGCGTAGCAGGTTGAGAATAGGTTTCATTTCTGCTTCTGAAGCACCTTTATCCCAAGCAAATTTAGCTTCGATATGGGCTGTTGCGAGTTCGTTTTCCACTCTGTTTCTTATCTCGTTGCACTTACGTTGGCGCTCATATACGTTTTGTCGCAAGGTCTCTTCGCTTTGTCTATGACAAGTCTGGCAAGTGCGACTGATGTTTGCCAACGGACTCATGATGTGGTGGTCGGTATATTTTACACCTCCCTCGCTGATATAAGGCATGTGACAGTCGGCACAAGAAACGCCTCGTTGTCCATGAATACCCAATTTATGAATTTCATAACCAGGGTGTTGGGCTTTGAGAATGGGTGCTTTACTCAAGCTGTGTGTATAGTCGGCAAACCCCATTGCATCAAAATACCGCTCCATGGCTTCTACCGTTCTGCCGCTGTCTTGTGGGAAAACAAGATATTTGGTTTCTTTTTGGAAGTAGTATTCCGAGTGGCATTGGGCACAGACAAGCGAACGCATCTCTTGATGAGACGCTTTGTTAACATCTTCACCCACACGCTCCCATGCTTCGTATAGGGCAGGACGAGCAGGCTTTAAATCCATTGTCTTGGTGTCGTGGCAATCAGAACAACCAATGGTACTCATCACTTGATCGCCCCATTGCGACCAGTCGGTTTTGTAGAAAGCAGCTACTCCGTGTTCTTGCATCAGTCGGGGTACGTCCGGACTCTTACACGTCCAACAAGTTCCAGGTTGCGGTTCTTTACCCTCTGTTACGCCTGGTGCTCCCGTTCTCAATATGGCACGCATATCTTCGATGGCATGCTTGTGTCCGCGAGGAGTGTTATAGTCCCACGAGAAAGCATATCCTGCCCACAGAATTACCATGTTGGGACGTTGTGCCAATACATCTACAATGTCCGAACTATTGAATTCACTCTTAAAAGTGGTATCTGCTGTTTGCTTCCATGTTTCATATTCGCGTGGAAAATCAGTTTCGAATTGTGCATTATCAGCCACAATCCCATTCATAGCCACCTTTCTGTTGTTGAAAATACTTGCCACCTCAGCTCGTCTTTCGAGCATGGAAGAAGCCAATAAACCCAAAACAAAAACGATAGCCATTGAACCTCCGAACAGCAGCCATCCTTGCCAACGTTTTAATTGCTTTGCCATAATATCGTCAGATTGATTGTTTTCTTGTTACTTTTTCAGCATTTTTTGTAGCCATTGAGGCACAGGTGAGTCGGGGAGTGGCACTTGTGCGTGGGGTGTGCTTGATAACGAGTTCATCACTCCGTGAGCTGCCTCGCGATGGCAGTCCCAACATGCCATACCTTCTCCTCGTTTTACCATCATATAGTCGATGCGTCCTGTTTTGACAAATTCTTGATTTAGCTGCGTATGACAGCGAATACAGTTGTCCATAATCACTCCTGCACTGGCTTCTTCTGCCGTAATGGCTTGTCGTTCGCTAAAGGTAACAAACTTACGGACATGGTTCATACCATCTTTAGCTTTGAAGAAATACTTATTGAGAATATTGTTATGGGGCACATGGCAGTCGTTGCAGGTCGCGTCTCTGCCATGTGATGAGTGCATCCAAGTGGCGTAATAAGGTGTCATGATATGGCAGTTGACACATGCGGAGGGATCATCTCCAAGATAAGTGTGCATTCTTAAGAGATAGAAAAATAGACCCACAAGTCCTACTGCCAAGCCTGTCGATACAAGCAAAAATATCTTTTGCCCATAGGAAAGGCGTGTTTTAAATGCCAATAGCTTTTGTATGATGTTTGTAAAAACTTTCTTTACCATGATACTTGTTATTGGTTTTTCGCAAATTTAAACTGTTTTTTTATATAAAAGATGATTGTTGGAGAAAAAAATCTCTAATTCTTTCGTTTTTAACATTTGTTTATTTTGTTGAGGCTTGATGTATCTGAGTTCGTGGGGTGATAAAAGGCAAATAGTGAGAACATTATACAAATATTACGAATTAAAAGCCGTAACTTTGTGGCTGATTATTATATAAGGTATAAAAATATGCAAGATATTAGAAATATCGCCATCATTGCCCACGTTGACCATGGTAAAACGACATTGGTTGACAAGATGATGCTGGCAGGAAAGTTGTTTCGTGAGGGACAGGATAACAGTAGTCAGGTATTAGATAGCAACGACTTGGAACGCGAACGCGGTATCACCATCCTTTCTAAAAATGTTTCCATCAACTGGAAAGGTACAAAAATCAACATTATAGACACTCCGGGACACTCCGACTTTGGTGGCGAAGTGGAGCGTGTTCTCAATATGGCAGACGGTTGTATTCTCTTAGTCGATGCCTTTGAAGGTCCCATGCCGCAAACGCGTTTTGTGCTTCAGAAGGCTTTGCAATTAGGTTTGAAACCTATTGTGGTGGTGAATAAGGTTGACAAACCCAACTGTCGTCCCGAAGAGGTCTATGAGATGGTGTTCGACTTGATGTTCTCTCTCAATGCCACAGAAGACCAATTGGACTTCCCCGTGGTGTATGGCTCGGCCAAGAATGGCTGGATGGCAGAAGACTGGAACAAACCTTCGGATAGTATTGATTATCTTTTGGACCGCATCGTAGAGATTATTCCCGCTCCTCGCACCATTGAAGGGACGCCTCAAATGCTTATCACCTCGCTCGATTATAGCAGTTATA
>JALEWR010000235.1 GCA_022783515.1 Prevotella sp. | reverse complement strand
GGCGAATACCGGACCTTTCTTTACTTGAAACTTTTCGTCTTTTTGCGAATATATAAGTGTACCTATTACATCGGCAGGCAACAAGTCGGGGGTAAACTGAATGCGACTATAATCAGCATCAATGAGTTGTGATAATGTTTTGATTGCCAATGTTTTTGCCAATCCAGGTACACCTTCGAGCAAGATATGCCCATCACTAAGCAGTGAGATGAGTAACGACTCAATGAGATGTTTCTGACCTACGATGACACGGTTCATGCCCGTTGTCAAATTTGTAACGAATGTACTGTGCTGCTCAATCTTTGCGTTGAGCTCGCGAATATCAATAGATTCTGCCATGTATTTTGTCAAATAAATTATTTTGTACGCAAAAGTACAATATTATAGGCACAGAAACGAAATTAACAATCTAATTTATATTAAAATGAGTAATGATAAAACATATTTTGCTATGTTTTGAATTTGTTAACCACAGCCGTTTTTTTAGCTTTTCAGAACATGTCGTTAATGGGTTTATAGCATGTCTTTTACGTTTTAATTCCATGTCTTATATGCTTTAATAGCGTGTCTTTTGTCTTGTAATAGTGTGTCTGTTAATATATAATTCAGGCTGAATTACTTTTTAAAATGGTCTGAATTATTGACAGCTTTAGTCTGGTTTGATAGGTAATTTAGCCTGTTTTGTTAAGCTGTTTGTATGTGTTGGTGAGGGTATAGGGAAGAGGTTGACAGGCGTTAGAATAGTGATGTAATAGTAGGGGTATATACATAATGTGGAAGTATCTCAAGACACAAGATACTTCCACATTACTTTTATGTTGAGATTGGCATGACAAACCATCTATTTTTCGGAGATATCAACAAACGACAACGATAGAATAATTATTCGTGATGATAAGGCTCGCCTTTAATAATGGTGCATGCACGATACACTTGTTCAGTAAAAATGAGTCTAATCATTTGGTGCGAGAAAGTCATTTTAGATAAGCTTATTTTCTCGTTGCAACGTTGATACACTTCGTCTGAGAAACCATAAGGGCCACCAACGACGAAAACCAGTTTTCTGGTATTGTGTTGCTTCTTTTCCATCCATGTGGCAAACTCAATGCTTCTCAACTCTTTGCCATGCTCATCTAATAGCACCAGATAGTCGTCAGATGCTATTTTCTTAAGGATAAGCTCACCTTCTGCAGTCTTTTGTTGGGCTTCGGTGAGTTTTTTTGTATTCTTAAGTTCGGGTATAACGACGCAGCTGAAGGAAAGGTAGTGATTGATTCGTTTAACATAATCGTCCATTCCTTCCGCAAAAATCTTGCTTGTGGTCTTGCCTACCAATAGAAACTCTATCTTCATTGTTATGTTTATCGCTTCATAGATAATGGACAATTCAATCGTCCAAATAACAATCTTTACGTTTGGGGTTCATGGGAAACCATCCCTTTTTTACTCTTTTCTTTTGGTCGAACAATTCCCCGATAGACCAAAGAAAAGAAGCACCCACTACACCTAATATGGATGAAATCATGACATTGGCTATAAGAAGGGCAGCCATGATACACAGAATACCGCAAACGAGAAATATCCACCATGGGCGAGTACCCCAGTAGTATTCTGTTTTGATAACAATGGGATGGAAAAGTCCTATGACAAAGAATGTGCAAGCGGCAATAATAATGCCTGTGAAATATAGTTCCATAATCTGTTTTAAATGTTGAATGTTCCACAAAAATACACATTTAAATTCATTTAACTGCATTTTTGCCGTTGTGGATGGTCTTTTTTCTGTATTGTAGTGGTATGTATCATGATTTTTATGCTTATCTTTGCCTTAAGAATAATACTTATAATAAATATAACAACAATGGAAAATAACTTAGATTTGATTAAGCTCTGTGAGTCAAAGGCACAAAGTTGGATGACAGCCGATTTTGATCAGGCTACACAAGACGATGTCAAAGCATTGGTAGAGAACAGTGATAAGACCGGCCTTATTGATGCTTTTTATAAAGATTTGGAATTTGGTACAGGCGGTTTGCGTGGCATCATGGGTGTAGGTAGCAACCGCATGAATATCTATACCGTTGGTATGGCAACGCAAGGTCTTGCCAATTATCTTAAGAAATGCTTTGTTGATAAGGACCAAATCTCGGTTGTGGTATGCCACGACTGCAGAAACAACAGTCGTCTTTTTGCAGAAACTGTGGCTAATATATTCTCGGCTAACGATATTAAGGTTTACCTTTTCGAGGATATGCGTCCCACACCGGAGTGTTCTTTCGCTATTCGTCACTTCGGATGTCAAAGTGGTGTGAATATCACTGCTAGTCATAACCCTAAAGAATATAATGGTTATAAGGCCTATTGGGAAGATGGTGCTCAGGTGTTGGCACCACACGACCAAGGCATTATCGATGAAGTGGCAAAGGTAAAGGTGGCTGATGTGAAGTTCGATGGCAAGAAGGAGTTGATTGAAATTATTGGTGAAGAAGTGGATAAGGTATATTTGGAGCAGGTGAAAACCATCAGTATCGATCCCGAGGTGATTGCTCGCCACAAGGATTTGAAGATTGTTTACACACCTCTTCATGGTGCCGGAATGACAATGATACCACGTTCTTTGAAGTTGTGGGGCTTCGATAATGTACATTGTGTAGAAGAACAGATGCAGCGAAGTGGTGATTTCCCGACAGTGGTAAGTCCTAATCCCGAAAACGGAGAAGCTCTGACATTGGCTTTGCGTGATGCTAAGGCTATGGATGCAGATATCGTTATGGCGAGCGATCCTGATGCCGACCGCGTGGGAATGGCATGTAAGAACGATAAAGGCGAGTGGGTTCTTATTAACGGAAACCAAACTTGTCTGCTCTTCTTATATTATATCATTACCAACAGAATTAAGACCGGTAAGATGCAACCCAACGATTTTATCGTTAAGACCATTGTTACAACAGAAGTCATCAAGAAGATTGCCGACAAGAACAATATCGAAATGCGTGATTGTTATACCGGTTTCAAGTGGATTGCCAATGAAATTCGCAAGAGTGAAGGTAAGCAAAAATACATCGGTGGAGGTGAAGAAAGCTATGGCTTTATGGCACAAGACTTTGTAAGAGATAAGGATGCTGTTTCGGCTTGTTCGCTTTTGGCTGAGATATGTGCATATGCCAAGGACCAAGGTAAGACGCTTTATGAATTGCTTTTGGATATTTACATGGAGTATGGTTTCTCTAAAGAGCATACCATCAACGTGGTAAAACCCGGTAAGAGCGGTGCAGATGAAATCAAAGCGATGATGGAACGCTTCCGTTCTAACCCTCCTCAAGAGTTGGCCGGTTCAAGAGTTGTTCTCACAAAGGATTTCAAGACCTTGGAGCAAACAGATGCTAACGGTGTTAAGACTGCGTTGGATATGCCTGAAACAAGTAATGTTTTGCAATGGTTCTGTGAAGATGGTACTAAAGTTTCAGTGCGTCCTTCAGGTACAGAACCCAAGATTAAATTCTATTTGGAATTGAAGGGCGAAATGAAATGCCTGGGTTGCTTTGAACGTTGCAACAAAGAGGCAGACGAAAAGATTGTTGAAATAGAGAAAACACTCGGACTTTAAGGACTAAAAGTTAAGAGTTAAGTCTCTCTTATGCAATAAAGCCATGCCTCGCTGATGATATAGCAGAGGCATGGCTTTTTCTTGTGTTGACTCCAAACGCTTTCTATTATCGTATGCTGTATAATTGACAAAATGATGTTAGAGAAACCTCAAGCTATCATCTCATTTTTGGAAAGTGATGGTTGTGACCATCTTATTTGCTTGGTTGTGTCTTTAAGCGGTGATACCGATACGTTTGGATCCATGGAAAGCAGTATTGCTAAAATAGTCTTTCAATAGGTTTTACTCGCTTATTTCAATCTCAGCATCAGAGGAAAATATGATTTTAGCTCCTCGTATATACGCTGTACGGGTAGTCCCATTACGTTGAAATAACTGCCTTGCAGTTGAGTTACGCCTACATAACCTATCCATTCTTGAATGCCATACGCTCCGGCTTTGTCGAAAGGTTGGTAGGTATGTATGTAATAGGTAATCTCTTCGTCGGTCAATTCCTTGAAAGTGACGTCTGTAACGACAGAAAATGTTTTTTCTTTTTCGGTCGAAAGAATAGTAACCCCTGTGACTACTTGATGTACTTTGCCACTTAACATACGCAGCATTCTATGAGCATCTTCTTCATTTCGAGGCTTTCCTAGGATTTGTCCACTACATAATACCACAGTATCAGCTGTGATAATCACCTCTTGGGAGTGTAATGTACGCTTATAAGCAGCCGCTTTCTTTTGTGAAATAAATGCTGCAACTTCTAAAGGATTGAGGTCTTGTGGGAAACTCTCGTCTATATCATCAATTAGTCGTACATCAAAGGGGAGGCCTAAACCTGCCAACAGTTCTTTTCTTCTTGGCGAATTGCTAGATAAGATGAGTTTATATTCTTCGTGTTTCATCTGTTATGTTCTTTGTGTTATCAGCGTTTTGATAAGTGGATTATGACCTTTTCAATTGTTTTACCAACCAAAAGCAATCTTATCATTCATCCATTTGTTTTGAGCTCTGAGTGTTTGCTCAATCACATCTCTGGCACAACCATGTCCTCCCTTGCAGGAAGTGACGTAAAGACTGATTTTTTTGATGTCGGGACTTGCATCCTGTGGGCAGCACGGACATCCACAACGTTGCATCACCTCATAATCGGGAATATCGTCGCCCATATACATCACTTCATTGTCTTGCAAACCATACTTCTGTAAAAAGTCGTCGTAGCAGGTGATTTTTACTGCGGCTTTCATATAGATATCTTCCAAACCGAGCTTCTCGTAGCGTATTCTCACCGAGTCGGTATTACCACCTGTGATGATGGCAATGCGTAAACCTAAGCGTTGAGCCAGCTGAATGGCATATCCATCTTTGATGTTGGCGGTACGCAAAGGTTCTCCATCTGAAGCCAGATTGACAATTTCAGACGACAAAACTCCATCTACGTCGAAGATGATGGCTTTGATTTTCTTTAAATCGTAATTAATCATAGTCGTGGTTATATGTTCTTTTTCTCATTCCTCGAAAAGTGCGTTTAATCGCCATGGCATAACTCAAGTAAGCTTGGTTCTGCTCATTTGCTTAATTTAAATGTTGCTTTATTCATTACCCAAATAGCTCCCAATATGTACCTGTTCCCATTTTAGGTTGTCTTCGCTATGAGGGGGCAATTCTGTTGCAGGATAGCCGAGGGCAAGAATACAAAGGACGTCCGTGTCGTCGGGTATATTGAGAATGCCTCTCACTATTTCCGAGGCTGTTATTCCGCTATTCAATCCTCTGTTTCTAACATGAATCCAGCAGCTGCCCAAGCCCAAAGCTTCGGCTTGAAGTTGCATGGCGAAGGCAGCGATGCTCCCATCTTCCACCCAGCAATCATTCTCAAGGCTGTTTCCTAATACAACAATGGCGATGGGAGCCTTCTTTAAAAAGCCGGCACCATGCTCTTTACATTCAGACAACTTTTGTAGGTTGACACGGTCTTCCACCACAATGAATTGCCAATCTTGACGGTTACGAGAAGTGGGCGATAACAAAGCAGCTTGCAGAACCTTGCTCAGCTTTTCGGGTTCGACTAATTGCGGAAGGAAGTTTCTGTAACTTCTTCTTTTACAGATGATTTCGGATACCGATTCAATATTATTCATACACGTTGTTTTAGCTTGTCTTTCTTGATGTTGTATGAAACGTCTTATTTCCCTATCTGTATTTTTACATAAAAAGACGTCCAATCTGATAGACTGCAGCACTTGCTATCCAAGCCAATGCCGTGGTATATACAGCCCCGAAAATTGCCCATTTCCATGAGCCTGATTCATTCTTAATGGCAACAATAGTGGCAGTGCAGGGGAAGTAAATCAATATAAATATAAGGTAAGCATACGCCGATAGCGGTGTTATTCCGTCGGCTAACATCTGCTTTCTTAGCTTAGAGTACTTTTCCGAATCATCACTATAGTCACTGTCATCGGCAAAGCTATCGTCGTCGGAATATAGCACACCCATGGTCGAAGCCACAATTTCTTTTGCCCCAACACCGGCTATCAGACCCACATCCAACTTCCAATCGAAACCTTGTGCTTTGAAAATAGGTTCTATAGCCTTTCCTATTTGTCCGATATAACTTTGTTC
>JALEWR010000226.1 GCA_022783515.1 Prevotella sp. | reverse complement strand
CATAAGAAAATCAAAAGATAGGAAATGATAGAACTACTCTCAATAGACCTGTCCAACTATTGCTCTAAGCAATGCCCTTTCTGCTATAACCATAGTACACAAGAGGGCAATACGCTTTGGAAACCACAGGAAGTAATAGACTTTGTATCAGACTGTATATGCCATGGTGTGAAGGCTGTTTCTCTTGGGGGCGGTGAACCCTTTGAGTATGAGGGCGTTTTTGAGGTGGTAGATGCTCTTTATCCGAAGTGTTATTTGTCGGTCACCTCAAATGGTTTGCCTTTAGAGAATGAACAGATATGGAAAATGTTAACAAGACATAAGCCAGACAAGAATCATATTACTATCCACCAACCAAACAATGAATCAGAAGTAAACAGGGTGGAACGCCAAATTCAACGGATAGAGTCAATTGGAATTAAACCTGGACTGAACTTATTGGTTGGAGCAGATAAGGTTGCTCAGGCGACAAATGTCTATGAACGGATGAACAAAATGTTGAAGAATGAGCAAATCATTCTTGTACCGCAACGTTTCTCTAATACACCAACTTCCATACAATTGTCTTCAGTCTCTGGGGGAAAGCCTTTTCAAAGCCCATCTTGCCTGCTGAAGTGTAGACGTCCGATGAACTTCTGTTCTGTTTCCTGGGATAAGAAAGTGAATTCCTGCAGTTTTGCTCCTGACAAAGAACAATTGAAATCGCTTGATTACAGAGGATTGATTGAGGCTTTGAAACTAGTGAAATGGAAAAGTTGCCAATAACGCACCAAGTTTCAGTATTATTATGAGGTTATCCACGAATTGGGATGTTTTGGGAATGATATTAATGGAAAAAGGCTAAAGAAGTCATCATAGATGGTTTCTTTAGCCTTTTATTTAAGGTTTTTTAAACGCTAAATGGATTGTCTTTTTCTCTTAAAGCCGTGTTGTTATATGCAAAGTATAACAAAGTCGACCTTGAGCGTAGTCCATTAATTAAACGTAGATTTAGTATTCTAATACAACGGGTAATTCTTTTGCGTGGGCAATCATTTTCTCGAGTTCAGAAATAGCTGGCACACGATTACACAAGTTTTTTTCATTGTTTTTCTCTTCCAGCTTGGGTTGCAAATTAGCAGCAACACGATGACGAAACTCCTTAACAGTATCAACTCCGGCAGCTTCTAACAACTCAGCAAACTGTGGACCCACCCCCTTCACTCTGAACAAGTCGGCGTGATTAGCCCATTTAAGAATTAGTTTGGGAGAAATCTCTGTACTTTCAGCCAATGCTTTTCTACCTGCAGGCTTGGCACATTTCTCTAATAGTTGGTCTGCAGTAATGATTCCTGCTGCTTTTAGCTTTTCTGCATATACTTCACCCACTCCTTCAATGTCTATAACTTTATAACTCATAATTGTCAGTTTTTAGTTGTTTATAAAAAAATAAAATAACTGTCGCAAATATAGTGAAAAAGTATGGTTTGCAATAATAATCTTCCGACATAAAACCAATAATGCAATGAAAATACCAATAAAATGGTAATTAAAATAAGTTAATAGCAAAATCAATCGTTGGTTTAAACTTTATATTGTATATTTGCAAGTAATAGAATACACTAAAACATACCAACAACTATGAATGATAACAAAATAATGAATCTTGCTGCGGATAATATTCGTATTTTAGCCGCCTCTATGGTTGAGAAAGCCAAGTCTGGGCATCCAGGTGGAGCCATGGGTGGAGCAGATTTTATCAATGTACTTTTCTCAGAATTTATAGTTTATGACCCAGAAAATCCTACATGGGAAGGCCGAGATCGCTTTTATTTAGATCCCGGGCACATGTCACCCATGTTATATACAGCATTGGCTCTTCAAGGAAGATTCACAATAGACGAACTCAAGCAATTTCGTCAATGGGGGTCACCCACACCCGGACACCCCGAAAGAGATATCGATAGAGGAATAGAAAACACTTCAGGTCCTTTGGGACAAGGACATACTTTTGGAGCAGGAGCAGCTGTTGCACAAAAGTTTCTTGAGGCTCGTTTAGGCGAAGTATGTGGAAAGCATAAAATATATGTTTATATTTCTGACGGTGGTATTCAAGAAGAAATTTCTCAAGGTGTAGGTCGTCTTGCAGGATATTTAGGTTTAGACAATCTCATCATGTTCTACGATTCAAATAATATCCAACTTTCGACCGAGTGTGGTGCCGTAACTGGTGAAGACACTGCTGCGAAGTATAAAGCATGGGGTTGGAATGTAATTACGATTGATGGAAATAATGTAGACGAAATAAGAAAAGCATTGCAGTTGGCACAAACAGAAAAAGAAAGACCAACCCTTATTATCGGCAATACGCTGATGGGTAAGGGGGCTCGTCGTGCTGATGGCTCAAGCTTTGAAAATCATATTGGTACACATGGTTCTCCATTGGGAGGCGATGCTTATATCAATACCATTAAGAATTTGGGTGGTAATCCAGACAATCCCTTTGTCATCTATCCTGAGGTTCAGAAAATCTATGATGAGAGAAGGGAACAACTGAAAGTTATTGTTGCCCAACGCCATGAAGAAGAAAGAGTGTGGGCGGCTAGCCATCCGGAGAAAGCTCAATTAATGAAAGAATGGTATAGTAGTTGTCCTCCTCAAGTAGATTGGAGTGTTCTGACACAGAAGGATAACGTATCCACTCGCGTCGCTTCAGCCGAATGTCTTGGCTTGTTGGCAGAGCAAGTGCCTAATATGGTTTGCTCATCTGCTGACCTTTCAAATAGCGATAAGACGGATGGCTTCTTGAAAAAGACCAAGTCGATGGAGAAGGGTGACCTCAGTGGAGCCTTCTTTCAAGCTGGTGTTAGCGAGTTAACCATGGCTTGTATGTGTATCGGAATGTATTTGCATGGTGGTGTTCTTCCAGCTTGTGGTACGTTCTTTGTGTTCTCCGATTATATGAAACCTGCCATTCGTATGGCAGCATTAATGCAAGTTCCCATTAAGTTTATTTGGTCACACGATGCTTATCGTGTTGGAGAAGATGGCCCAACACACGAACCTGTGGAGCAAGAAGCACAAATCCGATTGATGGAAAAATTGAAGAATCATAGTGGAGAAGATTCTGTGCGTGTTTTCCGACCTGCTGATGCACACGAAACAACAGTATGTTGGCAGATGGCAATGGAGAATATGACTACCCCTACAGCTTTGATTCTCACACGCCAAGATGTTTTGGATTTGCCTGCAGGAACTCAATATGAGGAAGCCCGCAAGGGTGCTTATATAGTAGAAGGTAGCGATGATAATTTCGATGTTATTCTTGTGGCCTCAGGCTCTGAAGTGTCTACACTTGTTGCAGGTGCAGAGTTGTTGAGAAAAGATGGAATTAAGTGTAGAATCGTCAGCGTTCCATCTGAAGGCCTTTTCCGTCGCCAGTCTGCTCAGTATCAAGAAGAAGTATTACCTAAGGCTTCTAAAATCTTCGGTTTAACTGCCGGTCTTCCTGTTAACTTAGAAGGCTTGGTTGGATCAGAAGGAAAAGTATATGGCTTGAATAGCTTTGGATACTCAGCTCCTTATAAAGTTCTCGATGAAAAGTTAGGCTTTACAGCAGAGAACGTATATAAAGAGGTGAAAGTTTTTTTACTTAAATAATAGTTGCGTATGGAAACCAAGACAATCGGTATTGCGTGTGATCACGCAGGTTACCAACTCAAGAAATTCGTTCTTGAACTATTAGAGAAAAGAGGATTGGAAGTAAAAGACTATGGCACTTATAGTGACCTTAGTTGTGATTATCCGGATTTTGCTCATGCTTTAGCTGATGGTATTAGCAATGGTGACGTTTATCCCGGTATTGCCATTTGTGGAAGTGGTGCAGGTATAAGTATGACATTGAATAAACATCAGAAAGTGAGAGCAGCAGTAGCATGGTCGCCGGAAATTTCAGCATTAATGAGACAGCATAACGATGCAAACGTTCTTGTACTTCCTGGCAGATTTATAGATAATAAAACTGCTGAAGTAATTATTGATAAGTTTTTCAATACCACATTTGAAGGAGGAAGACACCAAAAGAGAATCGATAAGATTCCTGTATCGGCAGAGAAGTAAAGAATGAATCTGAGATACATAAAGCAGAATATATCCATTAAATTAAAGGTTGCTGATGAGCAGATAGCTTCATCGGCAACCTTTTATATTATAGTATATGTTGGAAGTAATGCATTAAAGTTAACTTAGTAACTTATCAATTCTATTCCCATCCCATTGCTTTTTCATTCCATTCATCTTCCCATGTCGTAAAAGCCTTCGATTGGGCTGTTGAGGCATCTCCTTCGCTAATATCGTTTATCTCAACATTATTGTGTGTATTGATGCCTAAGAGGGGGGCAGTAGATAGTAAGTATGGTTGTATCTCAGGCTGTTTATAGGTTTTGC
>JALEWR010000212.1 GCA_022783515.1 Prevotella sp. | reverse complement strand
ACTTTGAGGTGGGACGAAATGAGGGATATAACGCTGATTAAGGTCGTCGAGTGTCGACTTATCGGCTTTATTCTCGAGTATTTGATTGAGCAAACCGATAAATCTTTCATCGCTTTGTCTATACACTTGCTTCAACTCAATCGTCATATAGTCGGTCTGCAGCAACGCGTTGCTCGAAAAAAAGTAAGGCGAATCATAATAGGTTTGCAGCATCTGCCACTCTTCATCCTTCACAACAGGTGGCAACTGCTGCAAATCGCCAATCATCAAGAGCTGCACTCCACCAAAGGGTTTCGACTTATCGCGATAACGACGCAACACCGAGTCGACAGCATCGAGCAAGTCTGCCCGCACCATACTTATCTCATCGATAACCAAGAGGTCGAGTGTACGAATGATACGCTGCTTCTCTTTGCTAAAGCGATAATGCTGTACGTCGGTCTTAAACGTTGTGTTGGGGATATAAGGAGAAAGCGGCAACTGAAAGAAAGAATGGATTGTAACGCCTCCTGCATTAATGGCAGCAATGCCGGTAGGGGCTACGACCATCATTCGCTTGGGTAATTCTTCCTTCAAGTTACGCAAAAACGTGGTTTTACCTGTCCCAGCCTTCCCCGTAAGAAAAAGGTTTGTACCGGTGTTTTGGATAAAATTCCACGCCAAGGAAAGTTCTTTATTCTCCATAATCGATAAGTAGTTGTGTCTATGAATTAAGCGACTACACCTATGTTATATAGTATATACACCTATATTATATAGCCATGTTCATCGTCTTATGCCTTTGAATAGCTTGTCCAAACATTTACCTTGCCATGCTCGAGAACAACCACCACCCAACGACCTCTATCTGCAAATTTACAATTATTCTGCCAATGACCGAACACAAGCTATCGGTTTTTACTACAGAAAAGACCAAAGAGAAAAAGAAAAAAGAAAAGGAAGGGAATAGAAGAATAGAAACGAACAAAGCAAAAAAAGAAAAAGGGTAAATCCTTTTCAGAACTTACCCTTTGCTTATATCGGTTATGAAGATTGTCGATTACTTGGCAAAAGCCACCGAACGAGTTTCTCTGATTACGGTAATCTTTACCTGTCCGGGATAAGTCATTTCGTTTTGAATCTTCGTTGCTATTTCTCCACTGAGCTTTTCTGTCTCCACATCGTCCATCTTGTCAGCCCCAACGATAACGCGAAGTTCACGTCCTGCTTGGATGGCGTAAGTCTTTGTAACACCAGGATAGCTCATAGCGATAGCCTCTAAGTCGTTAAGACGCTTGATATAAGCCTCCACAATCTCTCTACGAGCACCGGGACGAGCACCCGAAATGGCGTCGCACACCTGCACAATGGGTGCCAAGAGAGTATTCATTTCAATCTCATCGTGGTGGGCACCGATAGCATTGCAAATATCGGGTTTCTCCTTATACTTCTCTGCTATCTTCGCTCCATAAAGTGCGTGAGGCAATTCGCTCTCCTCATCCGGTACCTTACCAATATCGTGTAACAAGCCTGCACGCTTAGCTTTCTTAGGATTCAAACCCAATTCCGATGCCATCACCGCACAAAGGTTAGCGGTTTCGCGAGCGTGTTGCAACAAGTTTTGACCGTATGAAGAGCGATATTTCATCTTACCTACGATACGAATCAATTCCGGATGCAGACCGTGGATACCCAAGTCGATAGCTGTACGCTTACCTGTTTCGATGATTTCGTTTTCCAATTGCTTTTTCACCTTGGTAACAACCTCCTCAATACGAGCAGGGTGAATACGTCCGTCAGCCACCAACTGATGGAGGGCTAAACGACAAACCTCACGACGCACAGGGTCAAAAGCCGAAATAACGATTGCTTCTGGCGTATCGTCGACCACGATTTCCACACCCGTTGCAGCCTCCAAGGCACGAATGTTACGACCTTCACGACCGATAATGCGACCTTTCACCTCATCGTTGTCAATATGAAACACGCTCACCGAGTTTTCGATAGCTGTTTCAGTGGCCACACGTTGAATGGTCTGGATAACAATTTTCTTGGCTTGCTGGTTGGCGTTGAGCTTCGCTTCGTCGATAATCTCGTTTACATAGCTTGCCGCATCCATCTTTGCCTCGTCTTTCAAGCTTTCGATTAGACGCTCTTTAGCTTCGTCGGCACTCAGTCCGGAGAGTTCTTCCAACTTGGCACGCTCTTGCTGTTGCATCTTCTCCAATTCTTCCTGCTTGATGCTCAAGAGCTTTTTCTCGTTGTCAATGCGTTGTTGGTTCTGCTCCACTTCTTGTTTGCGGCGACCCAACTCTTCTTGACGCTGATTGAGAGAGATTTCGCGTTGCTTTAGCTTGTTCTCGTTTTGAAGAATACGCTGATTGCGTATGTTCACCTCTTTTTCAAGTTCGCTTTTCTTGTTAAGAAACTTTTCTTTTACTTCCAAAAGTTTCTTCTCTTTTAATACTTCTGCCTCTTTTGCGGCAGCTTCTATCATTTCGTTGTATTTTCCTTTTATGACATAGCGGAAAATAACATACCCTAAGGCACACCCGACAGCGAGTGCCACAATGGGCAACAGTATTGCTATTGTACTCATATTGCTTTTTATTATTTTCTATACATTAATTAAAGATGCAGAACAAGCAAGTGATGACAATAGTGTTGATGGTATGAAAGATGAGTTGTTCAATTATTCTGTTTTGTTATCAACAAGACGAAAGTTAACCACATATCATTTAATGGTTGAACCGAAATACATACGTCTTTATCGGAACAGAGGTTGAGGTTGAAAAGAAATACATCAAAACACACTATCCTTCGCCCAATTCGCCCTCAATCTCTTGGGTGAGCTTAGACAAAAGCGTGCGATAAGGCTCAACATCGTTTCGGTGTGCCTCGCTTTCGTATCTGAAAGCCAACTCCAGCATCACCATATACAAGATATCAGATTCGCTTTTAAGACCGCGAAAATTATCTGTATAACCGTTTACCAATCCCGTAATGAGTTTGGCCGCCTTACGATACAGTTCTTCGTCTTCAGGATAAGTATAGACAGTAAATTCTCTATCGTAAAGCTTGAGCGTTATTCTAAGTTTTTCTCTACTTGAATCTTCCATTGCTAACACTATTTTTCACTCAGCAGTGTTATACATTTGTTCACTTCTCGAATCAGCTTCGACAATCGTTTCTGGGCGTTCTCCATGTCGCCATCGGTAATTTCGAGCATCTTAGCCATCTTCAAGCTATTGTATTCTTTGTCGGCATGAGCAAGCAGTTCGTCCATCTCTTTCACCTGGTTTTCGTATTCCTGCACCTTGGTTTTCAACAGTTCGTTCTCTTTCTTCATTTTCTGGCAATGAAGGAGAAGCTGTCTTACCCGGGTCGAAAATAGGTTCAATTCTTGCTCATTTGCATCCATAGACATACAATTTGGTTACAAATTTAGTTTTTTTATTTCAAAATAACAAACGATGCTTTTATTATTTGCCACTCAAAGTCATGCTTTGAACAAGAAAAGAACATGTTTGTTATCTCGTCATATCCTTTGAAAGACTATTTTTTCTGTTTATCTTCCTCGGGTTTGGGTTCTTTTTTAGCGAGCATCACCACTTGATACACAAAGTCGGTTACCCACTTTTGGCTAAATGCCAATTTCTTGTTATACTGACGAATAGCCACAACCGACCGCATCACACCAGCATCGGTGTAATCGTTACGCGTAAATATATCAGCCACAGTCTTCTCTGTCATGGTATAGATAGCACTCTTAAAGATAGAAGGCAAACGCAGTTTCACCTTCATCAAATTACCGATGAGCATCATCAACTCCTGGCTAAAGTTTTGGAATTGGATGAGATAAACCTGCACATCCTGCAATTTTTGACAGTTTTTCTTGATACTATTGTCTATTTCTTTGAAGAAATTATCATTCGTACCATATAGTTCCTGCATCAGTTTTGCACAATGTTTCTTTTCTCCCAAGCCCAGCTTATTATTGAGCGTCGGCACCTTCAATGTGGTTTTAAACATTCTCAAATCGGGCAACATCGCCAGATTGGTAATATTTAAGTTGGCAGCTAAAGAAGCCTGAAAATATACACGAACCAGTGTCATATAATCTTCCATACCACCGGTCTTCTCGGCTTTTTGTTCTTTTCTGAATATATTTGAGAAAAATCCCATAATAGCTATTAATCAATTATTATCTATTCTACATGTAAATACATTGCAAAAGTAATACAAACTAAGGTAATATCAAAACATAACCCTAAGTTTTAGCCGGACAACGACCAAGTTTTAGACATTCGCACACTCTTTCCGGTATTACCGGGAAATAAAAAACAAGGAGCAATATAGGCTAAATCAGTCAATAATTCAGACTAAATCATTAAGCAATATAGCCTCACTCGTTTTCCAATTCAGCCTAAACCAAGTCATCATAGGATAAATACGCTAAAAACAAGGCATACAGAAAGGGTGGAAAGAACAAGCCCACCGGAGTACAAGATACAAGCCAATATCCTTCATTATCAAGAACTTTGCACCATCACACCCAACCAATCTCTCCACCAACAATCAAAGAACAACAAAAAAAGTACATACCATAAAAATAAATCAAAGAGCAAAACGTTATTCTTTCAACTTTTATTACTATCTTTGCAATCATATCATACAATAATACATGTTGCTTATCTACCTGTAAAAAAGCAATAGCAACTATTGTTGGTTTTAGCAGTTTGAATTTCAAAAAACATAGAGTGAAGTAAAGGAATCAAAGACATAGGAAACAAACCACGAGTTGGCACCACTACAACTCCATTTATGGTTTGCACAATCAAATCCCATTAAGCCAAATGAAAGGAATAGTTTTAGCCGGCGGATCAGGCACCCGCTTATATCCCATCACAAAAGGAGTCAGCAAACAAATGCTGCCTATTTTTGACAAACCCATGATTTTTTATCCCATATCTGTGCTAATGCTGGCCGGGATTAAAGATATTCTCATCATTTCTACACCTCACGACCTGCCCGGTTTTCAACGTTTGTTAGGCGACGGCAAAGATATTGGAGTGAATTTCTGTTATGCCGAGCAGCCCAGTCCTGATGGTTTGGCTCAAGCTTTTATCATTGGAGAAGAGTTTATTGGCCACGATAGCGTTTGTTTGGTACTTGGCGACAATATATTCTATGGTGCAGGCTTCAGCAGTTTATTAAAAGACAGCGTTGCCAATGCCGAAAAAGACAATAAAGCAACAGTCTTTGGCTATTATGTCAACGACCCTGAACGCTACGGTGTAGCAGAATTTGACGAAAAAGGCAATTGTCTTAGCATCGAGGAAAAGCCTCAACAACCCAAGAGCAATTACGCTGTAGTAGGTTTATATTTCTATCCCAACAGTGTGGTAAACATTGCCAAGAACATCAAGCCCAGTGCCAGAGGCGAATTGGAGATTACAACCGTTAACCAGGTATACCTACAGCAAAACGCCTTAAAAGTAAAAACTTTGCAACGTGGATTTGCTTGGCTTGACACAGGAACACACGATAGTTTGAGCGAAGCCAGCACGTTTATTGAAGTAATCGAGAAAAGACAAGGACAAAAGATTGCTTGCCTGGAAGAGATTGCCTACAGAAAAGGATGGATAAACAAAGAACAGGTGAAGCAATTGGCACAACCTATGATTAAAAATCAATATGGCCAGTATCTTTTGAATATTATCAAGGATATATAATAGCAAAAAAAATTAGCAATTAAAGAATAAAGTTATAGAATAGAGATTTTATGGAAGAAATCAAAAAACATGAAGCAGGCAATGCACATCCAACAGAAGATGGACAGTCAGCTTTCAATTTTCAAATTATTTACACCACACTGATTCTTAATTGGAAGTGGTTTATTTTATCAATCATCATCTGTTTAGGTATTGCTGCAATTTACCTAAGATACACTACACCCGTCTATATGGCAAGTGCAAAATTGCTGATTAAGGATGAAGGAGGAAGAGGAAGAACAAATATACGAACAGCCACCAACTTAGGCATCATCAGCAACTCTGAGGGTATTGAGAACGAAATGGAGATTTTAAAGTCGCGTTCAATCGCCACACAAGCAGTACGCGATTTGAAATTATATACCACCTATAGAGGTCAAGGCAAGATTACCGACAAACTAATCTATAAGACACAGCCCATCACGGTAGATATCGACCCTGCCAGTTTGGAAAAAATCAAGTCGCCCATCAATCTATCAATCACTAAAGAGCAAAAGGGTTATCACGTTGAGGGTACTTATTATGTTCCTATAGGCGACACTCGACAAGAAGGCCCTTATAAAATTGATAAGGTACTCACCACTTTTCCTGCCACAATAGGAACAAGAGCTGGTATTTTATCGTTCAATATCAATTCGGCATCGCCCATGACTAATGGCTCTTCAATGGACGTATCTATTATATCCCCTCATGCTGCATCAGGAAAGTATGTAGGGAGTCTAGGCGTAATTGAAGGCAACTCTTCTT
>JALEWR010000193.1 GCA_022783515.1 Prevotella sp. | reverse complement strand
TGTCGCCTTTTCCATATACAGGCAATGATTTACCGGCCAAGATGTTGTTGATAATCAGTGGAATTAACTTTTCGGGGAAATGGTATGGACCATAGTTATTTGAACAACGAGTGATGGTAACAGGCATGTGATAGGTATCGTGATATGCCATAACAATCATATCGGCACTTGTTTTCGATGCACTATAGGGGCTATGAGGGCATAGAGGAGTGGTTTCCATAAAATAACCTGTTTCTCCGAGCGAGCCATAGACCTCATCTGTTGAAACTTGATGATAACGTTTACCTTCTTTCCATGTAGGATAACCTGCATCGTCTTTGCCTGTAATCCATGCTTTACGAGCGGCATCCAATAGATTTTGTGTACCGAGAATATTAACGGACAGGAAAAGTTGAGGATCTTCAATTGAGCGATCCACATGACTTTCTGCAGCAAAGTTAACCAAATAGTCGATGTCGTATTCTGCAAAAAGCTTGTCTGCAAGCTCTTTATCACGAATATCCCCACGCACAAAAATGCAACGGTTATCATCGATATCATCTTTAATAGTTCCTAAGTTGCCTGCATAAGTAAGCAAGTCGAGTACTATCACTCTAATATCTTCATTCTTATACTTTCTATGAAGCAGATACTTGATGTAGTTAGCACCAATAAAGCCTGCAGCTCCTGTAACTAAATAGGTCTTCATCTCCTTATCTTTTATTTGTTAATGTCTTATTATCTGATAATGTAATAACTTCACAATCAGTGAATTTATTGCCTTCTATCGTTAATCTTATTATTGTTCTTTCTTGATGCCAACCTTGAATGCCTGCAGCACCTGGATTGATATGCAATAGATTGAGTGTCTTATCGTATTTCACTTTCAATATGTGTGAATGGCCAGAGATAAAAAGTTGTGGTGGACTTGCATATATTTGTCCTCTTACTCTTGCATCATAATTGCCAGGATAACCACCGATATGTGTTAGCAAAACTTCTATTTCTTCACACTTAAAACGCAGTATTTCAGGATAGATACGTCTTAATTCTCCTCCGTCTATATTGCCACAAACGGCTCGAAGAGGTTTACATTCTGCTAATTTTTGTGCTACTTCCAAGCTCCCAATATCTCCAGCATGCCATATTTCATCGCAGGTACTGAAATAGTGAAGAAACTTTTCGTCCCAATAACCATGGGTATCGCTGATAATTCCAACCTTCATTGCTCGGTGTTCAACTTCTTTTCTATGAAATCAATGATTTGTTGAGTGGTACCTTCTATCCCCAATAGCGAACTATTGACACATAAGTCGTAGGATGAACATTGTCCCCATTTCTTTCCCGTGTAATAATTATAGTAGCTTGCTCTCGATTCATCGCTTTCATTAATGGCGTCGAGAGCCTTCTTCTCATTACATCCCAAGCGTTTCATCATTCTTGCGACACGGTCGGATATGCCAGCCGTGATGAAAATATTCACCACGTTAGGATAATCTCGCAGCACATAATCGGCACATCTTCCTACAAAGATACAATTATTTTTTGAAGCAGCTTTCCTTATGGCATCACTTTGAAAGAGAAATAAATTTTCCTGAGAAAAATCGTTGTTGTAAAAGTTTCCATCGCTCACATAGGGTATATGGAGATGGAAAAGCGATTTGAAAAACTTTTTCTTCTCATCGTTTTGTTCAAAGAAACGTGGACTAAAGCCACTCTCTTGAGCCGCCAAGTTGAGTATTTCCTTATCGTACACTTCGCAAGTGAAATGCTCTGCCAGCAAGTTTGCAATCTTTCTGCCACCACTACCTTGCTCTCTGCCTATCGTGATAATCAGTTTTTTATTTTCCATCAGTCAGCTCTTTATGTTGTTTCTTAAATTTTTTCATATAGAAAACCATTATTCCTGCTGCTATTACCGCAGATAAAGCATCGGAGGCAGGTAACGATAGCCATATTCCATCAAGTCCCCAATAGGAGGGGAGAATATATAGAAATGGGATAAGCAATAATAATTGACGAGACAAAGATAAGAAAATACTTATTTTTGCCATACCTATACTCTGAAAAAAGTTTGTAATTACCATTTGATAGCCTATGATAGGAAACATTATCATAACTTGTTTCATGGCGTGTACGGAGGTATCGATAAGTGTTTTATCCGATGTAAAGATGCTTACACAGTAGTTAGTGAAAAACTGACCGATGATAAAACCTATTGTCATAATGGCTGTTGCAGCAAGAATAGCATACTTTAACACTCTCATGAGTCTGTCCAAATTCTGGGCTCCATAATTATAACCGGCAATAGGCTGCATACCTTGATTAACACCCATGGTTATCATCACGAAAATAAAGGATATTCTGTTGACAATACCAAAGGCACCAACTGCCATATCGCCGCCATATTTGACCAAACTGGTGTTGATGATAATAACCACCAAGGCGGCACAAGCATTCATTGAAAAGGGTGAAATACCTATAGCAATGATGTTTGTCACTAAGTCCTTTTTCAGTTTGTAAATCCCTTTTCTAAAGTGTATTAATTCGTTCTTGTTGCTGAATATATATAATTGCCACATCAAGGCCGTTACTTGAGCCATGACAGTGGCATAGGCAGCTCCTTTTATACCTAAATCGAAAGTCCAAATAAAAAGTGGATCAAGCAAGGTATTGAGTATGACAGTAAAGATTGTTGCATACATCGCATTTTTGGGTTTACCTGCTGCACGCAGTAGGGCATTCAAACTAAAGTATAGATATGTTACCATATTACCCAATAGAATAATCTGCATATAGTCATGAGCGTAGGGCAACGTTTGGTCGCTTGCCCCAAAAAAACGTAGAATAGGGTTGAGAAATAATAAGCTGAGCGTGGTAAAAACTATACTTATGATAATATTCAACACAAGGGTATTGCCCAAAATATTTTGTGCTGCTTGATAATCTTTTTGCCCCAATTTAACAGAAAGAAGGGTCGCCGAACCCACTCCGATACCTGCTCCAAAAGCCGCAGAGAGGTTCATGAAGGGGAAAGTGATGGCTAATCCTGAAATACCTAAAGGGCCAACGCCATGGCCAATGAATATACTGTCTACCATGTTATATAGCGAAGATGCTGTCATGGCTATAATAGCCGGCAGGGCATATTGCATCAATAATTTACCTATGGGCTTTGTTCCTATTTCTAATGCTGCTTGTTTATTGTCCATTAGCTTGTTTCTTGTGTATGGTTTGTTGGAAAGAAACCATACGTTTTCATCTGTATATATTTGCAAATGTACGAAAAAAAACGGTTGGTTGATTTTATCTGTAACATAATTTATCCTTGATAGGCTTGGGAAACCACTTGTTTTGTACTATTTTTGCAATGTGGATATAGCCTAAAACATATCATTAGGAATTGTAACATATCATGTGTGACAATAGAATAAATATATGATATAAAGACTACAGCCCTATATTAAAATTATGAATAAAACCATTACACTATACGAACTCAACCATTTGGTCAACCAAACGTTGGCTCTTTCCATGCCTGGAGAATATTGGGTGGAAGCTGAAGTTTCTGAAATGCGTGAGGTAAGAGGACATTGTTATATAGAATTGGTGCAGAAAGACGAGTGGGGTAGTACACCGGTGGCAAAGGCCTCCGCCAAGTGTTGGAAAACCAACTGGCAGTATCTTGGCCCACGTTTTGAGCGTATTACGGGACAAAGCCTCAAGAGCGGAATGAAAATTTTGGTTAAGGTGTATGCCGATTTTCACGAAGCATTTGGCTTTTCATGGATTATCACCGATATTGACGCTACTTTTACCATGGGAGATATGGCCCGTAAAAGGCAAGAAATTATCCGTATTTTGAAAGAAGAAGGTGTTTTCGACTTGCAAAAAGAACTTATCCTGCCGATGCTTACGCAGCGTATTGCGGTGATATCTAGTGAAAATGCCGCAGGGTATGGCGATTTTTGCAACCAACTTTGGGATAATGAGTATGGCTTAAAGTTTTCGGTTAGGCTCTTTCCTGCAGTGATGCAAGGCAAACAGGTGGAAGAGAGCGTTATTCAAGCCCTTAACACCGTCCATGCCGAAGTGGATAGTTTTGATGTTGTGGTGATTATTCGCGGAGGTGGAGCCACTAGCGATATGAGCGGTTTTGATACCTTGTTGTTGGCCGAAAATGTGGCAAATTTCCCTCTACCCATTATCACCGGTATCGGACACGATAGGGATGAAAGTGTACTTGATTTGATTTCGCACACCAGCGTGAAAACTCCCACGGCAGCTGCTGCATTGTTGGTCGATCGTTTGTCGGCAGTTTACGAGCGTGTTTGGGAAGCCCAAGAGCGTATGGGACGATTGGTAAGTATGACGATGGAACGAGAACGGATGAGAATGAACCGACTGGAAGAAAAAATTCCCATACTTTTTTCTTTAGTAAAAAATGAGAAAGTAGCTGATATTTTGCAGTTATACAACCGTTTACAATTATTAGTTGAACAAAAAGTTGTAGTTCAAAAACATCGTGTTGATATGCTTTTCCATCGCTTTCAACCTGCCCTTCAACAGCAGATGAATAACGAGAAGTATCACATAGATATCCTTTCTCGCCGTTTAGAATCACTCGATCCTGCCTTGTTGTTAAAGCGTGGTTATAGCATCACTCTGCATCAAGGGCGTGTGGTGCGACATCCCGGGCAACTCAAGACGGGGGATGAATTGGAAACGCGTGTAGAACAAGGTATCATTCGCTCGGTTGTACAGTAATGTTTAAAGAGTTAATAATTAAAACAACATAGATAAAATGAAAAAAGAGATAAAATATGAAGAAGCCGTACGGCAACTCGAAGATATTGTATCACGCATGGAAGAGGGCGATATGGATATTGATATCTTAGGAGAAGAGCTGAAAAAGGCACAGGCCTTAATTAAGATTTGCAAAGATAAACTCACCAAAACCGATGCAGAAATAAAGAAATTATTGGCTAAGGGTTGAGTGACAACATTCTCATTGTTAGCTTTTTACTTTGGTGAAACTTTCTACTAAGAATGTAGATAAGGCTGATTTGTCTTATGTTTTAGGCTGAATTGAAAGATAATTCAGCCTAAATAGTTATTCAATTTAGACTGAATTGTTTTGCGATAAGCAATGTTTTAAACTATAGGATATATGACCATAGGCTATTGTTTCCTCATTTTCATTGTGCTGTATCGTTGC
>JALEWR010000188.1 GCA_022783515.1 Prevotella sp. | reverse complement strand
TTTTGCCCAATTATAGTCTTCCAAATAACAAAAGGATGTGTTTGAGAAAACAAAAGGCATCGTTTTGGAAGTCAAAAGGATGTGTTTTACATGGTAAAAGGATAGCTTTCGCAGGCCAAAAAGCATGGTTTTAGTGAACCGAAAAACAACAGCACCATTCAAACCATTGATAATCAACGACTAACAAAACTACAATATTTAACTCCATCTTACCGTTTGGTGAAAAAGAATGGAGTTTTGAGAGGGTTGACAAGCACAGATTGATTGGTCATTTTTTAAGTTTCACCAAGATATATGGAGTGAAAAGCAGGGAACCGCAATAATACCATACACTTGTGCCTTTCTAACAAAGAAAGATGAAAACCAAACAAAATGAGTTGTAAGATTCTGTACAATTTGCCTGATTAATTCAAATCACAAAATACATCTGTCCGTTAACTTCACGAACAAAGTGGGTTAACTCCCCAAAGGAAACAAGATTTTCCCTCTTCAACCTCATCTAAATATCGGGAGAAATCTGTATATTTGCATAACAATCAAATACTAAAGAGAAGAATGAGAAATATGATAGATTGCTTTCTACCTTGTGGTGATACAAGCAGCATGAATGAGATGGTGGAAACGCTATGCCATAGCAAGCACATTGCACATATTTATATACTTGGCAATAAAAAAGCATTAGACACTTCGCTATTGACAAACGACTGCCAAACTGTCGACGTGGAAGACATTCGATCGTCTGCCTTTATCCGCACATTGACTCAACACACACAAGCCCCCTACCTCCTCATCAGCTTACAAGACCGACCGGTGGAACTGGCGGAGAATGCCATTAGCCGATTGCTACAGGTGGCTGAAGACACGCAAGCAGCTATGGTCTACAGCGACAGATATAGTTTGAAAAAGGGAGAACGACAGCCTCATCCCTGTATTGACTATCAAAAAGGGAGCATCCGAGATGATTTCGACTTCGGACAGTTGGTTCTCGTGCGTAGCGAACTGATGAAGAAATATGTTGAAACGCATGCTGATGCCGACTATCAATATGCAGGCTGGTACGACCTCCGCTTGTTTTTAAGTAGGGAAGGTAAGCTCTTTCACCTGCAAGAAAAACTCTATACCGAGCAGGAAACAGACAATAGGAAAAGCGAAGAAAAACAATTCGATTATGTCAATCCCAACAATCGTGAGGTGCAAATTGAAATGGAAAAGGCTGCAACGGCACATCTAATGGCTATCAACGCATGGATAGACGTAATAGAACATAAGGACGTTGACTTTAACGAGCAGGATTTCGACATGGAAGCGTCGGTCATCATACCTGTATTCAACCGCGAAAAGACCATTGCCGACGCTCTTCGCTCGGCATTGGAGCAGCAAACTCAATTTGCCTTTAACGTCATTGTGGTAGACAACCACTCAACCGATAAGACCACAGAGATTATAGCCCAACTGGCAGAAGAGCATCCCAACTTGGTGCATGTCATTCCGCAAAGACACGATTTAGGTATTGGCGGCTGCTGGAATGAGGCGGTGAACGACAGTCGTTGCGGCAGATTTGCCGTGCAACTCGATAGCGATGACCTCTATTCTTCCCCCCATACGCTGCAACGCATGGTAGATGCTTTCCGTCAAGAACAATGTGCGATGTTGGTGGGAAGCTATCGTATATGCGACTTCCAACTACAGACACTGCCTCCAGGACTTATCGACCATCGCGAATGGAGTGAGAAAAATGGTTGCAACAATGCCCTTCGCATCAACGGACTGGGTGCTCCAAGAGCGTTTTTCACGCCCATCCTTCGACAGACAGGTGTACCTAATACCAGTTATGGCGAAGACTATGCACTGGGATTGGCCTTTGGCAGACATTATAAAATAGGCAGGATATACGACGAGCTATACCTCTGCCGCCGATGGACGGGCAACAGCGATGCGGCATTGAGTATCGGCAAGACCAATGCGAACAACCTATACAAAGACCAACTGCGAACGGTTGAAATCAATGCACGCCAACAACTCAACAAGAAAAAGACAGAGGTGAAGGTGAACGAGAGTTTATATCGTTTCTTTGACCGGCAACTGGAGATTTGGGAAGCACCTCGCCGGCGGTTCAGACAGCTCAACAATGTGAAGGTGAAGACAGTGCATTGTGGCAAGATTGACGTTAAAGTTCAATTCAACCCTGCCCGCATGGTGTCGACAGGTGCCAAGATTGACGCTAAAAGCATTGGAGAACGCCCCTGTTTTCTTTGTGCCAAGAATCGTCCGGAGGAACAGATGCTCAAAGCCATCGACGAACGAATGGACTTGCTCATCAACCCCTTCCCCATTCTACCGGTGCATTTCACCATTCCGGCACGCAAGCATCAAGACCAGCTCATCGCAGCTCACTATGGCGAAATACATAAGATTCTCAGTACCTATCCCGACCTCTTGGTATTTTATAATGGTCCTAAATGCGGTGCATCAGCTCCCGACCACTTGCATTTTCAAGCGGGTTCGAGCGGCATAGTGCCATTGCAAACAGAGTGGCCACGCATGGTTCGCAACAGAGAAACAATCTTTGCCATCGACGAAGCAAACGATATTGCCTATCTACCCAACTATCTTTGTCCGGCATTCGTCATTCGCAGCACGCAGCTGAAGCACCAGCAGGCCTTGTTCAAACAATTATATGCAGCCCTGCCCCAACGCGAAGGCGAAACCGAACCTATGATGAATATCCTTGCCTGGCGTGCAGGCGAAGAGTATATCACCGTGGTGATACCTCGCGACAAGCACCGGCCGGCTTGCTATGACGCAGAAGGCGATGCACAATTCCTTATCAGTCCCGGAGCATTGGACATGGCAGGATTGCTCATTACACCACGTCTAACCGACTTTGAGCGATTGGACGAAGAAAAGATAAAACAACTTTATGAAGAAGTAGGCATATCAACAGCTATGGCAGAAACAATAAAAGACAACCTGAAGGCGGCGAGTCAAGAAAAGAATCCGCCCCATATCTTCACGGCATATACCAAAGCACCGGAAGTGGCTGTGGGCATCATGAGTGGCGAAAAGATTAGTTTTGAACTGCACCAGACCTATCAAGCCAAAGGCGAAGATGTGAAAGGGAAGCAAGAGGTTACATTTTCAGAAGGTGCCATCCTTTGGAACGGCAATCTGTATCGCGAATTAGTGTTCCAACCTATGGCACCCACAGCATCGTTCTCATTGCAAGATGTGGTGATTGGTGTCAACTTCCATTGGGACCAAAAAGAAACGCAAACCTTCTTGGGTATGCTCAAACTGGTGGTCGAATCGGATAAGATTGTAGCCATCAACGTGCTTTCAGTAGAGAAATATTTAGAGAGTGTGATTTCCAGTGAGATGAAAGCAACCTCCGGCATGGAACTATTGAAAGCTCATGCCGTGATTTCTCGCAGTTGGCTATTGGCTCAAATAGACAAGCGAAAGCAACATGAAGAGGCTGGAGCTGCATTCTTCTCCTTCGTTAAAAAAGACAACGAGTTGGTGAAATGGTATGACAGAGAAGACCATACCATCTTCGATGTATGTGCCGACGACCATTGTCAGCGTTATCAAGGCATAACAAAGGCTACGAGTCCTAACGTGGTAGAGGCAATCAAAGCCACTTTCGGACAAATCTTGATATATGAAGGAGAGATTTGCGATGCCCGCTTTAGCAAGTGCTGCGGTGGTATGGTAGAAGAATATCGCTATTGCTGGGAAGATATGGACAAGCCTTATCTCAAGGTAGTACGCGACCATCAGCAGCCAC
>JALEWR010000091.1 GCA_022783515.1 Prevotella sp. | reverse complement strand
GTAGATGCGGTTTCTGCTTTTTCTTCTTGTGCAGCAGGAACACCCAGCACAGCCTTTTTCTTTTCGGGTTCTGTCTCTGGTTCCATTTCCACTTTGAAGTTTTCGCCGTTCACGCTTACTTCTGCCACATTGTCTTCTATGTTTCCGATTGTTACAAGATATTCTTTACCTTCAATCGTATATTTATATTCTTTCATAATGTCTATGGTTTTTGCGTCATTGATATGAATTTAGCATTCCACAAAGTTTCCTTTCTTTTAATGGTAATAAAGCCGGGTTCTTTGTCGTGTACATTATTGCCTTTGAATTCATGGATTGCTAAAGCAATGGCTGCATATATGTTTTTATCTTTTTGTGCCATAACTATTTAATTTTGCTTTGTTACCGAATTACATCGGCATACATCCATGTTTCTTTGCAGGCAGACTCTGACGCTTGGTAGCTAATTGAGCCAAACCACGACAGATGCGGAAGCGTGTGTTGCGTGGTTCAATCACATCGTCGATATAGCCATATTGAGCTGCTTGGTAAGGATTGGCAAACATTTCAGTGTATTCTTCTTCCTTCTCTGCCAAGAATGCCTTTACGTCTTCGCCGGCTTCTTTCTTTGCTTGGGCTTCTTTTGCACAAAGTACGGCTACAGCACCGGATGCTCCCATCACGGCAATCTCGGCTGTGGGCCATGCAAAGTTCAAGTCGGAACGCAACTGTTTGCAACCCATCACGATATGCGAACCGCCATAGCTCTTGCGAAGGTTGATAGTGATTTTTGGTACGGTGGCTTCGCCGTATGCATAGAGCAACTGTGCTCCGTGAAGAATAACGGCATTATACTCTTGACCTGTACCTGGCAAGAAACCGGGAACGTCTACCAAGCTGACGATAGGAATGTTGAAAGCATCGCAGAAACGCACAAAACGTGCACCTTTGCGTGATGCGTTCACATCAAGAACACCTGCATATGCCGAAGGTTGATTGGCAACGATACCCACACTCTGACCATTGAAACGAGCAAAGCCGGTGATGATATTTTTGGCAAACTTGGGCTGTACTTCAAAAAACTCGCCATTGTCTGTTATGGCAGAGATTACTTTGTACATGTCGTATGCCTTGTTGGGATCGTCGGGCAATATTTCGTTCAGGCTATCGTCCATACGGTTGATAGGATCGGTACATTCCACACGAGGAGCCTCTTCGGTATTGTTAGAAGGAATATAGCTTAACAACTTTTTAAGCATATCCATTGCCTCTTCTTCTGTCTTGGCAGTGAAGTGAGTAACACCGCTCTTTGTGGCATGAACCGATGCACCGCCAAGGTTTTCAGAATCTACATCTTCGCCTGTTACCGATTTTACCACCTTGGGACCAGTAAGGAACATGTAAGAGGTATTTTCCATCATGAGCGTAAAGTCGGTTAATGCGGGCGAATAAACTGCACCACCTGCACAAGGGCCGAATATACCCGAAATCTGTGGAATAACACCACTGGCAAGGATGTTGCGTTCAAAAATTTCGCCGTATCCTGCCAAAGCACAGATACCTTCTTGAATACGAGCACCTCCGGAGTCGTTCATGCAGATGACAGGAGCACCCATGGTCATCGCCATATCCATGATTTTGCATATTTTTTGCGACATGGTTTCAGAGAGCGAACCACCATTCACGGTGAAATCTTGAGCATAAACGTAAACCAAACGTCCATCTACAGTTGCCGATCCGGCAACCACTCCGTCGCCGAGGTATTGTTTTTTCTCCATACCAAAGTTGTGGCAGCGATGTAGTTTAAACATGTCGTATTCTTCAAAACTACCTTCGTCCACCAGCATGTCAATGCGTTCACGAGCTGTGTATTTGCCGCGTGCATGCTGCTTTTCAATGGCTTTTTCGCCACCACCAAGACGAGCTTGCTCGCGTTTGGCGATGAGCTCTTTTATTTTTTCTGTTTGTTTGCTCATAAGTTATTTGTTTAATTCCTTATTGATTCTTAGTTCAACCCCAATCGTTTCTTAAATAGCTAAATTTATTCTTTACTTTATTTATTAGCTTCCCGACAGCTTGCATTTGCTTGTTGGCATCTTGTTCGCCGTTTTCTTTCGCCGTGGTTTACAACGTCTGCAATAAAGCGTCAATCAATCTGCTTCAACAATCAAAACAGTCAGTCCGGTCTCTAATGGCCGATTTGAGTTTATGAGTATGCAAAGATAAGAAAAATTGCTCGCTAGTCAAAATTAATTATCGGTATATTTATTGTTGCAAGACGATGGAAACCGAAAAAATGACCAATAGAAAACTCCGATTCTATGGTCTTACCCTGCTCTTTATTGTTCTTAATGCACAGCTTTTCGCCTAAGAATGTTCTTGTTGTGGTGTTTTGTCTCATCAGCCACAAATAAATAAGTTATTCCCATTTGTGCGACACTATTGCACAAATGGGAATATGCTGATATGCTTCCCAATTATCCTTCCTTGTTTTTTCTTATCCTATTTCTATGCATTACTTTTAGTAAAATGAATAAGTACAGGGAATCACTTGTTAATTTGTCAACTCGTTAACTTGTCAACTGCCCATTATATGTTAGCAATACTCATAATATTGGCAAAGACGCCGGCAGCTGTTACACTGGCACCAGCTCCATAACCCTGAATAAGCATAGGGTATTCTTTATATCTTTCGGTGGTGAGAAGCACGATGTTGTTCGATCCTTCTAGGTTGTAGAAAGGATGATTTTTGGCCACTGCTTGTAGCGAAACCTTGGCTTTGCCTTTTTCCATACAGGCCACAAAACGCCATTTCTTATCCTCTTTCTCAAGCACTTGTCGTTTTTCTTCAAATTCGGGGTCGAGTGTGGGTAGGTTTTTCCAAAACTCTTCCACTGTTCCTTGGAAATAGCTGTCGGGAACAAAGAGGTTTTTCTCCACGTCTTTTTGTTCGATTTTATAGCCGGCCTCGCGGGTCAGAATCACCAATTTACGAATAACATCCGTGCCACTGAGGTCGATGCGTGGGTCGGGTTCGCTGTAGCCACATTCCTTGGCACGCACCACGGTTTGCGAAAAAGGCACATCTTGCGATATCTCGTTGAAGATAAAGTTGAGCGTTCCGCTTAATACTGCCTCGATTTTAAGTATAGTGTCGCCCGAGTGAATTAAGTCGTTGATGGTTCCGATGATGGGAAGACCGGCTCCAACGTTGGTTTCAAACTTAAACTTCACGCCCTTGGTCAGTGCCGTTTCTTTCAATAGGGCATAGTCGGCATAATCAGACGATGCCGCAATCTTGTTGGTAGTAACAATGTTGATGTTATGGTCGAGTAGCGATTGGTATAAATCTGAAATCTCTTTACTCGCTGTACAGTCAACAAAAACACTGTTAAATATGTTCATTTTCACAATCTCTTCCTGGAGCATATTGGGTGTGCAGGGGGATGATTGTTGGAGCTTTTCGCGATAAGTTGATAGGTCGATACCGTTGCGGTCAAACAGCATTTGTCGCGAATTGGCAATACCGATGACCTTGAGTTTAAGGCGTGAACTATTTTTTAGATGCTCGTATTGCTGTTTGATTTGCTCAATGAGCATGCTACCCACCGTTCCTATGCCACAGATAAAAAGGTTGAGTTCTTGGTATTCGGACAGAAAGAACGAGTCGTGAATGACATTCAACGATTTTCTTAGATACTGAGCATCGACCACAAACGAAATATTGGTTTCGGAAGCACCTTGTGCAAAAGCGATGACACTGATGCCCGAGCGTCCTAAAGTGCCAAAAAGCTTACCCGCAATGCAGGGAATATGCTTCATGTTCTCGCCCACAATAGCAATGGTAGAGAGTCCTGTTAGCACCTGCATGGGGAACATTGCCCCCATCTCTATTTCTTTGGCAAATTCTTCGTTGAGTACTTTCACTGCCTCGTCCACATCTTTTTCGATGACACCAATAGAAGTTGAGTTTTCTGAAGACGCCTGACTAACCATGAAAACCGATATGCCATTGTTTGCCAAAGCTGTGAAAATGCGTCGGTTAACACCGATGACACCCACCATGGAAAGACCCGCTACGGTGATGAGGGCTGTGCCGTTGATGCTCGAAATTCCTCGAATGGGTTTCGGACTGGCATTCACTTTTTGCTTGATAATTGTACCTTGTCCATCAGGATTGAAGGTGTTTTTTACCTTGATGGGAATGTTTTTCACACAGACAGGGTAGATTGTGGGGGGATAGATGACCTTTGCACCGAAGTTACACAATTCCATAGCCTCTATATAGCTTAGTTCGGCAATGGTATAAGCGGACTTAATCATCTTGGGGTCGGCGGTCATAAAGCCGTCAACATCTGTCCATATTTCCAGCACTTCAGCATCGAGGGCTGCGGCAATGATGGCTGCTGTATAGTCGGAACCTCCTCTGCCGAGGTTGGTTATCTCATCGGTATGTTCGTCCATACTGATAAAACCGGGAACAAGAGATATGCGGGGAAGGGTAGCGAAGGTTTGTTGTACCAACTGATTGGTTAGTTCGCTATTCAATGTATGCTTGCCATTCTTGCGATAGGTCTTGATAAACTGGCGTGAATCAAACCATTTTGACCCTCTGACAAGCACAGAAACGATGTTGGAACTGAGTCGTTCGCCGTAGCTCACGATGGCGTTTTGCGTCTTTTCGCTTAAGTCGCGGATGAGAAAAACACCAAAGTAAATGCTGCGTAACTGTTCGAAGAGTGCATCGATAGTGGTAAAAAGTTGCTCTCTGCTTTGCGGGTCGGTGATGATGGTATCTACCATTTTGTGGTGTCGGTCTACCATTTCGTCGAACAATTCTTTCCATCGTTCATCACCATTTTTGGCTAATTGCGATGTCGCAATTAAGCTGTCGGTTATCCCTCCCAAAGCACTCACCACCACAATGACGGGTTGTTTCTTGGCTTCTTTCTCTACAATGCGTTGCAAGAGCAACATACTTTTTACGGAACCTACAGATGTTCCTCCGAATTTCAATACTTTCATGTTCTTTCGTTGTTTATTATTTATGTTTCCCTACAACAAATAGGGGCGAACAAAACTTGGTTGCAAAAATAACAAAATAATGAATATTTATCACAAATAGTTGGCCTAAATTGCTTACTTTTGTGGTATATTAGGTTGAACCTATTTGTATTTATATTAGATTTTTAGCAGCTGATGATAAAAGAATTTCAGATAAGAGTGTTGCCGCAACAGGCATTTTCGGAAGAAAGTATCAGTGATTTTATTGCAAAGGATAAAGGTCTTGATCAACGAACAATTAAAAAAGTGAGGGTGTTGAAACGTAGTATTGACGCTCGTCAACGCACGGTGTTTGTCAATCTCACCCTTCGTGTCTTTATCAATGAAGTGCCACAGGAGGACGAATTCTTTGTAACCGAATATCCCGATGTGTCGAAAGCTCCGACGGCAGTGGTCGTAGGTTTGGGACCTGGTGGGTTGTTTGCGGCTTTGCGATTGGTAGAGCTGGGCATTAAACCCATTGTATTGGAACGTGGAAAGGATGTTCACGAACGCAAAAAGGACCTTTCTGCCATTACTCGAGAGCAGAAAGTAAATTCCGAGAGCAATTATTGTTATGGTGAAGGCGGTGCCGGTGCTTATTCGGATGGTAAGTTGTACACACGCAGTAAGAAGCGAGGAAATGTAGATAAGATACTCAATGTTTTCTGTCAGCATGGTGCTTCCACTGCCATTCTTTCCGATGCTCATCCTCATATCGGTACCGACAAGTTGCCCAGAGTGATTGAGAACATGCGTAACACTATCTTGCGATGTGGAGGTGAGGTGCATTTTCAAACTAAGATGACCGCCTTCTTGTTTCAAGGCGACCGCGTTGTGGGTGTCGAGGCTATCACTGCCATGGGAGAGGGCAGAACTTTCCGGGGTCCTGTGATATTGGCAATGGGGCATAGTGCTCGTGATATTTATCAGTATTGCTATCATTCTTCTATCGAAATGGAAGCCAAAGGCTTGGCCATGGGGGTGCGTTTGGAACATCCATCCGAGTTAATCGATCAGATACAATACCATAATAAGAATGGTAGAGGTAAATATTTGCCTGCTGCCGAGTATAGTTTTGTATCGCAAGTGGAAGATCGTGGCGTCTATTCTTTTTGTATGTGTCCTGGTGGTTTTGTTATTCCTGCTGCCACAGACAAGCAACAACTCGTGGTCAATGGTATGAGTCCGAGTAACCGAGGCACAAAATGGTCGAACAGTGGAATGGTGGTTGAGATTCGTCCCGAAGACGTAGAGGGCGACGATGTGTTGAAGATGATGCACTATCAGGAAATGCTTGAGCGTAATTGTTGGCAACAAGGCAACATGAAACAAACGGCTCCGTCGCAACGTATGGTCGACTTTGTGAATAGAAAGTTGAGCTACGACTTACCCAAAAGTAGTTATGCTCCCGGCTTAATATCAAGTCCGTTGCACTTTTGGATGCCTGAAGGAATTGTTAAACGCTTGCAACAAGGCTTTAAAAACTTTGGTCGCATGAGTCATGGATTCCTCACCAACGAAGCGGTATTGATAGCAACAGAGAGTCGTACTTCTTCTCCTGTCCGTATTTTGCGTGACAGAGAAACACTCCAACATGTGCGTTTGGAAGGCTTGTTCCCATGTGGAGAAGGTGCAGGTTATGCCGGTGGCATCGTGTCGGCCGGTATGGATGGCGAACGATGTGCGGAGATGTGTGCCGAATATGTGGCAAAAATCAAATAGGATATGGGTCGTTCTGACTGATATAACTTTATAATCACCTTATATCATAGCCTCAACGAGGCATAGATATTTATATAGTACTTCAATGATAGATATCGTATTTTTTGTTATTGGCTTATTGGTAGGCCTTTTGGTTGCCTACCTTTATATGAAAATGCAATATAAAACGCTCGAAACGCGAGAAGCTCTGCTGGTGAAAGAAAAGGAGTGGGGCGAAGCGGCACAAGTGGAGTTGCAGGAAAAGAAAAAGGAGATAGAACAAGAAAATGAGGCTCTCAATAGGCAAAAAACAGCTTTGCAAGTGGAGCTGGAGCGTGTTAATACACTCTTGGATGCCGAACAAAACCATCATGCCAAGACCGAAACGATGAGAAGTGAGCAGTTTGCCGAACAGCTAAAGACTGTTCAAGAGCAGTTTTCTAACTTGGCAACTCGCATTCTGACGCAAACAAGTCAGCAACTGCAAACAGCCAATAACGAGTCGGTCAATAGCATTACTGCTCCTTTAAAGGCAAATATCGAACAGTTACAGGCGGCTATAAGAGCTACCAACACCGAAACAGCGAAGACCACGGCATCGTTGACCGAACAGCTGAAGATGATGAGTGAGCAAACCCAACGTATTGACCAAACTGCCAGTCAGTTAACGCGAGTGATACGAGGCGACAACAAACAACAAGGAAATTGGGGTGAACGCACCTTAACTCACCTGCTTGATAGTCAGGGATTGAAGCGAGGCATCGATTATGATGTACAGGAAACCATTACCGATGATAAGGGGAATGTCGTTATTCATGATGATAGCGGCAAGAAGATGATACCCGATGTCATTCTTCATTATCCCAATCATGAAGATGTTATCATTGATGCTAAGATGTCTATCGATGCTTATTATCAATATACCATTACCGATGACGAGCAGCAGAAGAATCGTTTGGTCGAGGATGTGGTAAAGAGTATTCGCTCTCAAGCCGCTAATTTGGCTCGAAAAGATTATAGCCGCTATGTCAAAAAGCCTCGCAGAGCCATCGATTTTGTTATTATGTTTGTGCCTAACGAGGGAGCTTTGCAACTGGCTTTAGCTCATTCGCCCGAGCTATGGATTGAGGCCTTCAATAAGAAAGTATTTATTACAGGTCCTCAAAATCTGTTTGCTATATTGCGAATGATAGAGATAGCTTGGCGGCAATATCATCAAACCGAGAACGAAAAGAAAGTTTTTGATCTGGCAGAAGAACTGGTGAAGCGTGTCGGCGACTTTATCAAGCGTTTTGAAAAAGTGGGAAAAGACATCGAAATGCTGCATAAAGACTATGATGAGGCTTATAACAAGGTGTGGAGTGGGCGACAGAGTGTGGTGCAGAAAGCCAACGAATTAATAGCCATCGGTGTGAAAGAGGCAGCTAATGCTCCTAAGTTGGTGGCTGAACCTGAAATAATTAGAAACATAGAAGATAAAGATGATGAAAAAGAATAAGATAATGTTGCTGTTTGTTTGCTTGGGTAATATCTGTCGTTCGCCTGCAGCAGAAGCAGTGATGAAAAAGAAAGTGGCTGATAGCGGTCGTAAAGAATGTTTTGAAATCGATTCTGCCGCAATCGGAAATTGGCATGTTGGAGAATTGCCTGATGCTCGTATGCGAGCTTGTGGTGCAACCAGAGGCTATCGCTTGGATAGTAGAGCCCGTCAATTTTCAGTCGATGATTACCACAATTTCGATTATATCCTCGTGATGGATCATGAAAATTATAAGCGTATCACAGCCCTTGCGCCTACCGAAGGCGACAAGGATAGGGTGTTGATGTTGGCAAATTTCGCTCACGCTTATCCTCATCAAGACATCATTCCCGACCCTTATTATGGCACAGAACAAGACTTTAATTATGCTCTCGACCTCATAGAGAATGCTTGTGATGGTTTGTTGGCTGCGATAGATGAAGAACAAGAGGCGGAGTGAATATGCCAACACTATTCAAGTCTGCTATTCTTGTGCTGTAAAATCTACATTTTTGCACATGTCAGAGCGTTTGTTGATTCTATAAAAAAAAGGGAAGTGCTTATCAATGGCACTTCCCTTTTAAATCTATATCATTTGTCTGAAACTTACTCTGCCTCTTCTTTCGTGGTAATGGCTTTGAAAGTGAGTTCATCTTTGGTGGGATGTTTACCCACAGAGATAATGCTTCCTTGTGCCAATTCACCCGAAACAATTCTCTCTGCCAAGCCATCTTCAATATAGTTTTGTATCGCTCGCTTCAGCGGACGAGCACCATATTGCACATCATAACCATTTTTGGCGACCAATTCTTTGGCTTTATCGCTCACTTGCAGTTGATAACCCAATTCCTCAACACGGCGATAGAGGCCTTTTAGCTCGATGTCAATAATCTTATTGATTGCTTCTTGATCGAGCTGATCAAACATAATGATTTCGTCCAAACGGTTCAAAAACTCGGGAGCGAATTGTTTGCTCAAACTCTTTTGAATGATGGAGCGGGCAAATTCTTTATCTTTTTCGTCGATATTGCTGCCTAAAGGACCGCCACTGTTAAAGCCTACACCACGTCCAAACTCTTTCAGCTGGCGAGTACCTGTGTTGGATGTCATGATGATAACCGTGTTTCGGAAGTCAACTAAGCGACCATTTCCATCAGTCAACCTACCTTCGTCCAAAACCTGTAACAAAAGATTGAATACATTGGCGTGAGCTTTTTCTATCTCATCCAATAGGACGATAGAGTAGGGCTTGCGTCTAACTTTCTCTGTTAGCTGTCCGCCTTCGTCATAACCCACATATCCCGGAGGAGCTCCAACCAGTCTGGAGGTGTTAAAACTTTCAGTAAACTCGCTCATGTCGATACGTATCAAGGCATCGTCCGACCCAAACATAAATTGAGCTAACTTTTTAGCAAGGTGGGTTTTGCCCACACCTGTCGGACCTAAGAACATGAAAACACCGATAGGATGATTAGGTTCTTTCAGGCCTACTCTGTTTCTCAGAATAGCTTTTACCATCTTGTCAATAGCCGCATCTTGTGCAATAACAGCTTGCTTCAGTTCGCTTGCCATGCCTTTTAACTTCACACCTTCCGATTCTGCCATACGTTGTACAGGCACACCTGTCATCAGCGATACCACTTCAGCCACTTCTTTTTCGGTGATGATTTCTCGTTCTCCGCTTTCGCCACTTGCCCATTGCTGGTTCAAGTCGTTGATTTCTTTTTCCAACTGTGTTTGTTTGTCGCGATAGTTAGCTGCCAATTCGTAGTTTTGATTAACCACTGCACTTTGCTTTTTCTGCTTCACCACCTCCAGTTCTTTCTCCTTCTCAATCACAGCCGGCGGCACTTCTACATGCAAGAGATGCACCTTTGATCCCACCTCGTCCAATGCGTCGATGGCTTTATCGGGGAAAGCTCTGTCAGTTACATATCTGTCTGTCAATTTGACACAAGCCAACAAGGCATCATCTGTGTAGGTTACATGAT
>JALEWR010000178.1 GCA_022783515.1 Prevotella sp. | reverse complement strand
TTTTTATTATTTATTTCATTGTTATTCCTTTCACCCACCCACGCCATTGCATATCAACAACATAACAATTGAGACTAAACCGGTTTGCAAATCAGCCTCTTCCGCCCATCGATTCAGCCTCAATTGTTTTCCTTTCCAGCCTATATTCCATCGCCATGGAATAACTATCCGGCGGCCTTAGATGTGTTAAAAAGCCACTAATGACAGTCTGTAGAGAAAACATTTTACACTCTTTTTACTTTAAATAACATACAAATCTTTGCTATTGCATAATCTTTGGTCTAACTTTGCACCCATATTAACAACTACGATACAGAGAAATGAAGATACAGAAACGAAAAACAAGTGTTGACATCATTAGTTGGAGAGGGAGGAATGTCCTCCTTTTGTTATATCTGTCCCTATTATCCTCTGTGTCCATGGCCCAGAGAGAACTGACCATCGACAGCTGTCGCAATCTGGCTTTAGCCAATAACAAGACTCTGTTGATTGCCGACGAGCAGATTGTCGCGGCACAGAACCAACGAAAGATGGCACATACCAAATATTTGCCTCACCTCTCTGCCACTGCCACCTATATTCGCAATCAGAAAGAAATATCACTACTGAGCGACGAGCAGAAGACAAAGCTCAACCAGTTAGGTACCACCTCTGCCACCGCCCTGCAACAAGCGGCACAAGCAATGGTTGCCCAAAATCCGGCCATAGCCCCCTTGGTGCAGTCGTTGGGTACATCGCTCATCGCCCCACTCGCCGGCGGATTAGGACAGCTTGGACAACACCTGGCAGACGGACTGCGTACCGACACCCGCAATGTCTTTGCAGGCGTCCTCACACTGACCCAACCTCTCTATATGGGCGGTAAAATACGAGCCTACAACAAGATGGCTCAGCTGGCAGAAACGCTGTCGTACGAGCAGAAAGACATCAACCGCCAGGAGGTGATTCTAAGCGTAGACCAGGCTTATTGGCAGGTGGTGTCGCTCTCCCACAAGAAAAAACTCGCCGAGAGCTATCTCCAACTGCTTCAACGATTGGATGGGGATGTAGACAAAATGATAAAAGAAGGTGTTGCCACGCGTGCCGACGGGCTCACCGTCAAGGTAAAACTCAACGAGGCGGAAATGGCTTTGCTCCGCGTAGACGACGGGTTAAGTCTGTCGCGAATGCTGCTCTGCCAGCTCTGCGGACTCGACTTAGAGACTGACATCCTTCTGACCGACGAGAAAAAAGAACATTTGGAAGCACCCTTGGCAATGCCTCTTTATAATATGAACGAGGTGTATGCACAGCGTTCGGAGATTAAAAGTCTGGAATTGGCGACAAAGATTTACGAACAGAAAATCAATTTGGCTCGTGCCGAACATCTGCCCCAACTGGCTTTTATCGCCAACTATGCCCTGACCAACCCATCGGCTTACAATGGCTTTGAAAACAAATTTGGCGGCATGTGGAATGTGGGCGTGATGCTAAAGATGCCCATATGGTCGTGGGGAGAAGCTAAATATCGCATCAGAGCAGCCAAGGCTGAAAACAAGATCACCAACTTACGTCTGGCTGAAGCTCGCGAAAAAATTGCCTTGCAGGTGTCACAATCATCGCTCAAGGTAAACGAAGCCAACAAAAAACTACAGCTGGCAGAGAAGAATATGGAAAAGGCTGCCGAGAACTTGCATTATGCCGAGGTGGGATTTAAAGAAGGTGTCATTGCCACCTCCAACCTCTTAGAGGCACACACGGCATGGTTATCGGCACAAACCGACAGGATAGACGCACAGATAGACGTGCATCTCACCCAACTCTACTTGCATCAGGCTTTGGGAAAACTCTCTTCTCGATAAGCCCAACAAGACACAACCGAGAGTATTGAAGAAAGAATCGATTAAGCAACTTATTAACAATATATATCATAATGATTAAGAAATCGCGTAACACCAAGATGTGGCTGCCCTTTTTCTGCCTCTTGTGCGTTATTTTTATTACTGCCATCATCGGCTTTTTCATGCTGGGCAAGAAGTCGGAGTATATACAGGGCCAGGCCGAAGTGAACGAATATCGCGTGTCGAGCAAGGTACCGGGACGCATATTGGAAATAAGAGTGGAAGAAGGACAGATGGTTCGAGCGGGCGATACACTCGCCATACTGGAAGCACCCGAGGTAATGGCAAAGATGGAACAAGCCCAAGCAGCCAAGAATGCAGCAGAGGCACAAAATGCCAAAGCCATCAAAGGGGCTCGCCAAGAACAAATTCAGGCGGCTTATGAGATGTGGCAGAAAGCCCAAGCAGGGGTAGACATTGCCGAGAAATCTTATCAGCGTGTAAAAAACTTGCACGAAGAGGGTGTGTTGCCTACACAAAAACTCGACGAGGTGACAGCTCAACGACAGGCGGCCATCGCCACAGAAAAGGCCGCAAAGGCTCAATACGACATGGCCAAAAATGGTGCCGAGCGTGAAGACAAGATGGCGGCTGCGGCCCTGGTGAACAGAGCCGGTGGTGCAGTAGACGAGGTGAAGGCGTATATTCGCGAAACTTATCTCATCGCAAGCAGCGATGGCGAGGTATCGGAGATATTCCCCCAAGTGGGCGAATTGGTAGGGACAGGCGCTCCTATCATGAATATCGCACAGATGGACGACCTCTGGGTAACATTCAGCGTGCGTGAAGACCTGCTTAAAAACATGCAAAAGGACGCCGAAGTGGAGGCCACCATACCGGCCTTAGGCAACGAAAAGGTGAAGCTAAAGGTATATTACCTCAAAGACCTGGGCAGTTATGCTGCTTGGAAAGCCACTAAAACACAGGGCCAGTACGACCTCAAGACCTTTGAAGTGCGTGCCAAACCGGCAACAGCCATCAAGGGTTTGCGTCCGGGAATGTCGGTTATCATCAATCAAGAGTCATGAGAAAAGCTATGACGTGGCAAAGCGTGTTGTGGCAAGTGATGCAACGTGAGGTAAAGCGACTGTTGGACAGACCGCTCTACTTCTTCTGTATGGTGGCGGCACCACTCTTTTGTTATGTCTTTTTTACCACCTTAATGGCAGATGGTTTGCCCGCCAATCTACCCGCAGGATGGGTAGACATGGATCAAAGCGGCAACTCTCGAAAGTTGGAACGCACACTCAATGCGATGCCGCAGACCGATATTGTGGCACGTTATCCCAACATCAGCGAAGCTCGCAAAGCCATACAAGAAGGCGAAATATATGGTTTTTTCTATATTCCCAAAGGTTTCGCCAAGTCGGCACAAACGATGCAGCAACCCTTGGTGTCGTTTTATACCAACCAATCTTATTTAGTAGCAGGTTCATTGCTCTTTCGCGACATGAAGATGATGGGCGAATTGAGTGGTGCAGGTGCCTCTCGCTCGGTGTTGTTGGCACGAGGTGCCGGCGATGAACAAGCCATGGCACTGCTCCGCCCCATCATTATCGATGCCCGACTGCTCAACAATCCTTGGACCAACTATGCGGTCTACCTCAACAACACCATTATCCCCGGCATTCTGATGCTACTCATTTTCATGGTTACCGTTTTCTCCATTGGTACAGAAATCAAGGAAGGCACCAACCACGAATGGTTGAGAATGAGTGGTAAGTCGGTTCCGCTGGCACTTTTAGGCAAGTTCCTGCCTCACACCTTGGTGTTTACCGCCATGGCCCTGCTCTATAACGCCTATCTCTATGGCTTTCTCCACTATCCTTTGAACAGTGGAATCTTTCCCATGTTGTTAGCGTCTTTCCTCCTGGTCATCTCCTCTCAAAGTATGGGCATCTTGATGTTTGGCATCTTACCCACCCTTCGTCTGGGTTTGAGTTTTGCCTCCCTATGGGGCGTATTGTCGTTTTCCATCTGTGGATTTTCATTTCCTGTGATGGCCATGCCTCCCATGATACAAGCACTCTCATGGCTTTTCCCCTTACGACATTATTTCTTAATCTATGTCGACCAGGCCCTTAATGGCTACGACATGAGTTATTCGTGGGTGAATTATGCGGCATTGCTCATCTTTATGGCCTTGCCCTTACTGGTTTTGCGACGCTTGAAAAGCGTTTTGATTTATCACTCTTATCGTCCATAATGACAATGAAGACATTGCAACAACTGTTTTCCCATCTACGATTGGCAACACATAGCATGTTTCATGTGTGGTGTCAGGAGTTTCATCTCACGCTCAAAGATATCGGTGTGGTCATCTTTTTCTTTGTCGTTCCCTTGCTCTATCCCCTACTCTACAGCTATATCTACAGCGAGGAAGTGGTTCGCGAGGTGCCTGTGTTGGTGGTAGACGAGAGTAGAACGAGCCTGAGTCGTGAGTATTTACGCAAGCTCGACGCCACGCCCGATGCCGATATTCGGGCTTATTGTGCCAATATGGATGAGGCCAAAGAAATGCTTCGGGAGAGAAAAGCCTACGGCATATTACATATTCCACGAGGCTTCAGCTTCCAGCTCCATCGAGGCGAGGCGAGTACCGTAACACTGTTTTGCGATATGAGCGGACTGCTTTATTATAAGGCCCTGATGATTAGTAACACGGAAGTGTCGCTATCACTCAATAAAGACATCAAGATTAACCGCATAGGTCATTCCACCGAACGTGAAGAAGAATTGGCAGCCTACCCCATCAGCTACGAAAATGTGCCATTATTTAACCATGCCGGTGGTTTCGCGTCCTTTGTCTTGCCCGGCGTCTTGATACTCATCCTGCAACAAACGCTCATATTGGGTATCGGACTATCAGCCGGAACGACTCGCGAACACAATCGTTTTCATCAGCTCATTCCCCAACATCGCCATTATCAGCTCACTTTCCCCATTGTCTTGGGCAAGGCATTGTGCTATCTGCTCATCTATGCAGCTGTGGCGTCTTACGTCTTAGGCATGGTGCCTTATATTTTCTCGCTCAACCAGATAGGCAATCCACCCACGCTGGTACTCTTTGTTCTGCCTTATCTGTTGGCCTGTATATTCTTTGCTATGACCTGTACCATCGTCATCCGCAATAGAGAAACGGTAATGCTTATCTTTGTCTTTTCATCTGTTCCCTTGCTTTTCCTTTCGGGAATATCATGGCCCGGTAGTGCCATTCCCGATTTCTGGCGTTATTTTTCCTATCTCTTCCCCTCCACCTTTGGCATCAACGGTTATGTGAAAATACACAATATGGGGGCAGAATTGCAACAAGTGCGTACCGAATATACGGCTTTATGGATACAAGCCGTTGTCTACTTCCTCTCTGCCTGCCTGGTATATCGCAGACAGATAGAAATGAGCAAACGAAATAGTAAGGTGATAGAAAAAGCGAATTGACCTTTTGACCTTTTGCGTCAATCAGATGAGCAACCCCAATCCTGCCTGTGTTTCTGTCATGGCAAGCACGAGTTGTCGAGCATACGAAAAATCAATACGCCGGTTCGGGTTAAGAAACGTGGGTAAAAAGGTTGTCAACCTTGTTTCTTAACCCGAACCGGCGTATTTGGTAGGGTGGGAACAAGCAAATTACAGGGCGACAAACAGACTGAGTTTTATACCCCCTAAAATTACTTGTCTGAAGTTTTAATTACTGTTTTGGAAAAAGTGGAACTTTGAGCCTTGCAGGTTTGTCTGCCCGATTGTCTGTAAAGGCAGGTTCGGTTCCCATCGCTATCGTTTATATGAGTTCTCTCATAGCCTCTTCTTCCTGTCGAATACGTACACCCAGCAATACGAGATAAACGGGCAAGCCAAGACACAATGTGAGCCATGAATTGCATAATAAAGCAACACCGATTAATTCGGGAATAATATTGAGAATATAATTGGGGTGTCGCACCGTTTTAAAGAGAAAGCTACGTTCAATGCGTTGATTGGGAACGATATAGAGTTTGACAGTCCATATGTCTTTCAACTTATATATAACATAAAACAACATGATGTAGGCAAATGTCATACATACAACACCCCACATGGAAATAGTGTTAAATGTCACATCATTGGCATGAGCTTCATAAAGAGCTGAAAAGTAATAGAGAATATGAGCTAAGGTGAGTAAAAGCGAATTAAGCTTTCCATATTGCACTGCTCCCTTCTTTAATATACGCTTCTCATTCTTAATTGAATAAGAAAGAGACACCAAACGGAACAAGAAAAAAACGACAAAAATTGTGATGATATACTGCATAAGCTCGGAGTTTAAATGTCAGTTATTGTTATACTTATTCTTAGCTTCAGCCGTAAAACAGCTTGACAAGCAAAATCATAAAACAAATCCGGTAACCGCAACCGGACAATCGATTAAGGATTATTTCACCAACACCTTTTTGCCATTGATAATATAGATTCCCTTACAAGCTTGTTTTACCCGCTTGCCTGTAATATCATAGATGACTTCCTGCTTCTCATCTTCTGCTTGTACAGTTTGAATGCCGGTGGTTATATTCTTGCTGACAAATTTTGTATAAATTGAAGTATCATTATATTTGATCGTCATTTCCAATTCCAGAACTCCATTTTTCACTGTACCCTTTGCTCCGCGTAAGATACTGATACTTGCAAAGTTCTGCTGTTTCTGACGATTGAAAACTTCTGCTTCCAAAATTCTTACCTCCTCTGTCTGAAATGTATAACCTTCATTGGTTAATTGATACTTAACATTCTTGAGTTCTATCTTTTTCCAATCAAAAGCGGCAAATTGGAAGCCTCCCAAAACAATGTTAATAACATTAGCCTGACTGTCTTTTGAAAGAACAACAGTAGCCTCTCGTCCCAAATCATTTTTTAAATCTAGGGGATTAAGCCCTATGTTAATTTTTCCGGGATAAGTACCTTCCAGTTTTATGAAAGTTACTTGAGCAAGCATGGGTAGGGTAATACAAAATGCAATGATACTTAATAAAAGTTTTTTCATACTGTTTTTGATTTTAATTAATGAGTTATTACTAAATAATATATGAGTCATTACCGAACAATCGCTCCTTCTTAATTGAGCGGTACAAAATTATACAAAAACTATGATAAAACATAAAACAACGACAACTTTTCTATTTTAGCATCTCATATCTTGACATAGATTAAAATCACGACAAACTTTTATAACCCGAATAAAAGTCATCAAACACCTGTAAACCAAATGATTGTCACGAAAACAACACATCTCCGAACAAACAATACTTCTCAAAAACGACATCATCACCTACCAACTGTAAAAATTGTGCAAAAAATCGGTTTGTATCACAAAGACTACCAGTGTTTCATCTTCAACTCTTTCCATAAGTAAAACCACAAAGGAAAGAACAATGGCCTTGCAAAGAGCAAAACATGTCACACTGACCGGTTGAGTAAAAAAGAAGACAGCTGCTTTTCTCATAATATTTTTCATTCTGTCGACAATATTTTGCCAAAGTAACAGAAAGATGGGAATTGAAAACCTTTTCATGACTTTTTCCACTCAATCACCATCAGATACTTTGTCTGCCATAATTAACCATACGCAACTACAATCGGGCAATATGTTAAAATGCAAGCTTTATAACGGCGACATTTTCCGTTTCTCCTGCTCGCGATTGCAAATTCGCGAGTTTTGAACGTTTCGCACAAACCACTGATTATCAGTCAATTCAATAAAGAAATAAAATAAGACATGCCATAAAAGCATCGTTTTAGCATACAATTTAGCCTGATTCACCTCGCAAAAGGATAGCTTTTACCCATCAAAAGCTATCCTTTTATGAGACAATAACCATGCTTTAACCGACCAAAAGCATAGCTATTGAACGAAAAAGGTCGTTTTTCAAGCCTTCAAAACAATTATTTCATTCCTCGTTTTTCCTATTTTCTATGTAAAAAGGAAGTTTTTTTGAAAAGCCATTAAGTTAAAAGCGTTAAGCCCCAAAGGCAAGCCAACGCCTTTAAAACCTGCATTTCTCACGTTCAAAATATAGAAGAAAAAGCAACCGAAAGTTGTTAAAACCAAAATAAAAACTGTTAAGCCTGTCATTCTTTTGCAGTTTTTTTACTATCTTTGCCCAAGCGGTTCTTCTTTTCAACGAAAAGTTTTACCGTGAGATATTATTAGGTGAAAATCCATTAACCTGTTCTTTCACCCATGTATTACCTAATCAACAGAAAATGAAACTGAAAAAAGCATTGCGAATTTTTGCAGTTACAGCATTCTTGTCATTATCGGCACAATCGGCATCGGCACAAGACTTGTTGGCAAGACAAGCTCCCGTAGACCGTCGCATGAAAGCCGTCGATACGCTCGTATTGAAGAATATTCTACAAAAAGAGTATTCTTACTCTATGAACTCCGAGATTTATGATGACTGGAGTACTGACCGAACCCACACAACAGCCAACCTTCCCGATTCTTTTCTGATTAATCTTCGTCATTTTTGCATGCCTACAGCCAGCCGAGTGGTAACAAGTAACTTCGGTAGCAGATGGGGCCGCCAACATAAAGGCTTAGACATTAAGGTTTATATTGGTGACACTATCCGTGCAGCGTTCTCAGGAAAGGTTCGTATTGTAAAGTATGAAGGTGGCGGATATGGCAAGTATGTCGTAATCAGACATAAAAACGGATTGGAAACAATTTATGGTCACTTGTCCAAACAACTGGTGGCAGTGAACGAAGAAGTGCGTGCCGGCGATCCCATCGGATTGGGAGGAAACACCGGACGAAGCACAGGTTCTCACCTACACTTTGAAACTCGCTTAGGTGGCGTTGCCCTTAACCCCGCCATTTTCTTCGACTTCCGAGCTCAAGACGTAGTGGCAGACACTTATATGTTCCGCAAATCTACCTATCAACAGGCATCTGCCGAAGCCACCCGCTTGCGTGGTGTTGTAGGCAACGGACATTATAGCCGCGACGATGTATATGGAGAAGTGGGGCGTGGAGAAGCCGAAGAACCAAGGATGAACTACAGCAACCAGGAAAAACTATACCATAAGGTTGCAGCCGGAGAAACTTTGGCATCGATAGCCGAAAAACGTGGTGTAACAATAGATAAGATTTGCAGCTTGAACAGACTCAACCGCAACTCGAAAGTGAAACCCGGACAGATTTTGAGATATTCTTAGGATACACAACCTATAATAAAAAAGAGCAAGGACAACAATCGTTAGTCCTTGCTCTTTTTTATTATAGGTTACTTCATTTCCTTATCGCAAACCAAGCGTGCATGATGATGGTAGAGAGCCAACCATAATGACGGCACATGATATGGAAACGCTCCTTGAGTGAAGCACGATGATTTTTAACGGTCATTCCACCATCAAGATAATGACAAACCACCTCGTTGACATATCGCAGAGCAAGGTTTTGACGTTCAGCCTCTTTCATGACACGAATACACCAATCGACATCTGCCGAGAAACGATAGGTCAAATCGTAGGGGTTTTGCCGTGCAATATCGGTTCGGGCATAAAAAGCCTGATGACAAACCAACATTCCCTGACGAAACGAACGCCACGTCAAATGCTTAGGGGGAGCCAGTCGGCGATGACGCAAGAAACGACCTTCGTCGTCCACTATATCGGTATCGCCATACAAGACAGCAGGCAGTGTCTCGTCTTCGCCCACCGAATCAGCCACCATTTCCAAGGTATTCTCCGAGGGGAAGATGTCACCGGCATTAAGATAGACCAGGTAATCGCCTGTCGCCATACGCAAAGCCTTGTTCATGGCATCATAAAGTCCGTTGTCAGACTCGGACAACAACACCACCTCATGCCCCTGACCAGCCTCGTCCGACTCGTTTTTATACCGACGAGCAATATCGAGTGTGGCATCCTTCGACTGTCCGTCTATAATCAGATGCTCCACCTTGGCATAACTTTGCTCCAACACACTATCGACCGTTCGCTGCAACTCGCGGGCTGCATTGTATGTACATGTAATGACAGAGATTTTAATCATATCTTATA
>JALEWR010000176.1 GCA_022783515.1 Prevotella sp. | reverse complement strand
ATCGAGAAATACTCCGACGTTTTTAAAAGCCAAATGAGCAGAACCAAGCTTGCTTGGGCTATGCCATGGCAATTAAACACACTTTTCGAGGAACAAGAAAAGAAGTAAAAAAACTCATCAACTTAAAAACCTAAAAACTCACTTAAAGCAACTCTTCGATCTGCTTTGCAATATTATCAATGCTTTCTGTGGGTTCAAAGCGAGCCACAACTTGACCTTTCTTGTTAATCAAGAACTTGGTAAAGTTCCACTTAATATCGTTCTTCTCCTTATAGTCAGGATCTTCTTTCGATAAAATTTCATCGAGAATGGGGGTGAGTTTGTGGGCAGGGTCCCAACCGGCGAAACCTTTTTGTTCCTTCAAGAACTTATATAAAGGATCAGCATCTTCGCCATTAACCTTCAATTTCTTAAAACGAGGAAACTCTGTACCGAAGTTGAGCTTGCAAAACTCATGAATCTCCTCATCTGTTCCGGGAGCTTGTTGGCCGAATTGGTTGCAAGGGAAATCGAGAATGGTGAAATGTTGTGCATGATACTTCTCATAAAGTTTTTCCAACTCTTCGTATTGAGGAGTAAAACCACACTTTGTTGCGGTGTTAACAATAAGCATCACTTCGTTGGAATACTCTTTCAACGACACTTCACCACCTTTTCTGTCTTTTACAGAGAAATCGTATACTGTCTTCATAACTTTGTTTTAATATTTTATAACCATTACAAAGTTAGAAAATAAAAACAGACTGACATACCTTGCAAAGACTTTATTAAACTTATTTAGGGAAATCCCCTGCAACGATAGGAATTATCCTATCCGATTTTGTACAAAAACCCTGTTTGATGATAATAGTTATTGATAATTTTGCAACATAGGAAATAGCAATATTCACCAGCTCGCAGTTTTGCCATAGCATTGATGGGGAAATATCGACAGATAGACAACTGAAAAGAAGGCAACAAAAAGGGCATCAAGACATCAAAGGTTATGAAACAGATAAAGATTTTTTCGGCAGCACTCATGCTCATGCTCATCAGCATCACACTTAGTTCGTGTACATCAGACGATCAAGATATTGCCTATTATCTTAATGGTGATTGGGCAGGATATGTTAGCGATGGCGGAAGACAATATAATGTGAATATGACCTTTATCCAAAACAATGGCGACTATTATGCCACTGCAGGAATTGGATACGAATATTCGGAATGGGGTTATCTGCACGCAAGCAGAACACGCTTTCGCTGGTTTGTAGAAAACAGCAACATCTATATATATTATGAAGATGGAACGCGTGTGATTGTGGATTACAACCAACTGCCAGCATCCACAACCCCCGGAAGTCGCTTTTCGGGATATTTCATAGAAGAAAGGACAGGATATGAATTGGGCAACTTTCAACTTATAAGAGTTAATTGATAAATATCAACTGCAACAGAGTCCCCAAAATAAATAGTTACACATAAAAAACAAAATGGATATGAAAAAGATTTACAGTTTCTTGGCTATAGCATTATTGGCTTTATCGCCTGTATTATTGACAAGTTGCGATACAACATACTACGAATACGATCGCTGGGAAGATGAGCGTCCCTACTATTCAAACAACGCTCTCCTGGATATGGCTCAAAACTTAAGAGGTAAATGGGACGGAAACGTGGTGGCTCAAGGTCGTGTCAATGGTCAGTTGGTAACAGAAAGATTCTTTACCGAAATAGAATTTGACCAATATGACATGAATCAACCTCACGGTAGAGGTATACAGTACGACTATGCGAGTGCTGATGCTCCACAAGCAGAATTGGTAAGAAAGTTCACTTGGTCTATCAACCGCTATGGAGATATCATTATCATCTACGACAAAGACAATTTCAAGATGACCATTCCCTACAACGAACTCAATCTTGATCCCGACCGTTTCAGTGGCATGATGTATGGCGACAACGATACAGAACAATTCGCTTTCAGTCGTTATACACTAGCCAAGAAATCTTTCTTTATGGAAGAAGAGAGCGACTCTATCAGCAAGAGCAAATAGAAAAGGGCATACAAAAGAATAAAGGTGAACCTCAACTCACCAATAATAACAAAAGAAGGCTATGGTTTCAACTTACAATGAGCTGACCATAGCCTTCTTTTATGATGGAATATTATAGAGAAAATTCTCGATTTAGTCGTATAGAATCAGTTAAGACTCCACAAGGCGGTATTCTTCTGCGATTCAATGACCTTCTCCCTATCATCGGGAAGATTACAGAAAAAGTCGATACCTGTCTTTTCTTCCAATTCATCAATAGAAAGAGCATACTTAGCTAACTTTTTATCCGAATTATCGATATGTTCAAACCATAATCCTATAGCATGATACTGCCCTTTGTACACACGCATGATGGCCATAAAGAAGTATTTGGGAACGAGTAAGCCCGTGCTTGCCATTGTTGTCTGTCCGTTATCTATCGTTCCGCCTTTCACGAGATAGAGTGTATCGCGGAATGTATTTTGGTCCAAGCGATTAGAGATATGCTGTTCGGCCGTCGCCCAAACACCCGTATTGAAACCGGGCAATTGAGGCTGGATATTAGACAGATAGAACGTCTGCTCGTTAGCTTCTTTAGAATAAAGTCGATCGTATGACGGACAAATATGGCCACGCTGATAACCGGTCTTACTATAAGTATAATCCGAAAGACGGGTTCGATAATTGGCGGGAATCTGCGTATCTTCTTGAAAAGGGTCCATACCATTCCACCAGGTACTTCTTTTACCGACCTCCACAGTATTTTCCGCAGTTAGCGTATAACAGGTCCAACGCTGTGCTTTCTTGCTGTCATCCCATTCCACCGCATAATTCAACTGCCCGTCGGATGTTTTATGGATGATAACCCTATTGGTGCTTCCACCTTTGAGCAGCGGAAACTCCATCCTACCATAGTCGCGATTGGCGGTGTTGGCATTAATGTTTCCTGCCATTCCGCCAGTACCGGTATTGCCATCTCCCTTTTTCTCGTATCCGGGAGCTATCAAATCGTCTTCATGGCCGCAACTTGCAAATGCAAGCGATAACATGAGAACATACAAAACTCTTTTCATAAAACCTCTTATTATATTAAGTTAAACGACTTGTTATCCTAAAAAAATGCGTCCCTAAACGTATATGCAACTACGTTAAAGGACGCATTTAAATGTCTTGAAAATATAATCTTAAAAAAAGATATATTATTTCTTAATCTTACCGTAACGGTTCATGAAGCGGTCTACGCGACC
>JALEWR010000153.1 GCA_022783515.1 Prevotella sp. | reverse complement strand
AGCGACCTTTATATATAGGTGAGAGTGTGGAACGCACTGTTAAACATGCCGACTTGAACAACCCCAATACCAATCAGATGGCAGCAAAGTTCCAATTACACGAAACACTTCCTCATGTTCAAGGTAAGGTTTTGTGGTATTCTAAGGCCGTGGTTGATAATATGGGACAATATGCAAGTATGCTGAGAAATTATTATTGGAAGTATCCGGCTCTACAACCCTTGATGCCTTTTATCGACAGTAAAGCTCCCAAGAAACCCAAGAATGTAAAACCCATTTGGACAAGCGATGGTTATATATTGTTTTGGCAGGCCCCTAAAGCCAAGCGATGGGGAGATATTGCTAATCAATATGTGGTGTATCGTTTTGAGAAACACGAACATATTAATCTCAAAGATGCCTCTAAGATTGTGGCAGTAACATCCAATACTTTCTTCCAGCTACCTTATCAAGATGGTCGTAAAAAGTATAAATATGTTGTTACAGCCCTCGACAGATTAAGTAATGAGAGTAAAGGTGTGAAGAAGACAATTAAACTCTAAGGATTATCTCTTTCAAGAGATATTCTGAAAACATATAGTATGCCGTATTTAATTGCATATATGTAATTAAATATGGCATTATTTATTAAAATAGTTAAAACGGAAACTTATGTTTAACACATTTGCATTGCAGATAAGGGAAAAGTGTTAAATTTGCAAATATGAAGAAACGAACGATTTGGACCATCGCAATAATCATGGGAATCTCATTTTTGGGACTTCTGTTTTTACAGCTGAAGTATATCCAAGAGATGGCAGACATGAAGAAAGAGCAGTTTGACGAATCTGTCAATAGGGCTCTGTATCAAGCTGCACGCAATATGGAGCTGAACGAAACTCTTCGTTTCCTGGAAAAGGATATTAATGAAACAGAGCGTCGCCATGCTGTTACAGACACAACGCTTGGTGCCAATAGTTCAACCTTTGGTTCGCAAAATTATTTGCCCCATTATCCTATTAATGGAGCAAACGATAAGGCGAATACCACATTTGAGTTGAAAACAATCACTTCTAAACCCTCTCAGATGCCTAAGGCAATGATTCTTAGAAGTGATAAAAATTCGCTCACAGAGGCATCTAAGTCGATGCAAGAGATTGTAAAGAATCGATATGTGTATCAAAAGGCACTCTTAGACGAAGTGGTCTACTCCATCTTGTATTCAGCTTCTGAAAAACCATTGAAAGAACGGGTCAACTTTAAGTTGCTCGATCAAGATTTGCGGGCAGAGCTAATGAACAATGGTATTAGTATGCAATATCATTTTACCGTTTCAACGCAAGATGGTAGAGAGATATTCCGTTGTTCCGATTATACAGAAGAAGGTGAAGAATATTCCTATTCGCAGGTGTTATTTAGAAATGACCCTGCTTCTAAAATGGGAGTTATCAAGATTCCTTTCCCCGATATGAATAGCTATATCTTCTCTAGTATTCGTTTTATGATACCCTCTGTCATCTTTACATTGGTCTTGTTGTTGACCTTTATCTTCACGATTGTGGTCATCTTTAGACAAAAACGATTTACAGAGATGCGAAACGACTTCATCAACAATATGACTCACGAACTGAAAACACCCATTAGTAGCATATCTTTGGCGGCACAAATGTTGAACGACAGTGCGGTAACCAAGAGCGAAACAATGATGAAACATTTGGGTGGAGTGATTAATGACGAGTCCAAACGCCTCCGTTTCCTTGTTGAGAAAGTATTGCAAATGTCGATGTTTGACCGTCAAAAGGCTATCTTTAAGAAGAAACAACTCGACTTAAACGAGATGGTGGAAAGCGTTGCTAACACCTTTACGTTGAGAGTGGAGCATACAGGTGGAAACATCTTTATCGATATCGAAGCTATTGAGTCGAAACTGATTGTCGATGAGATGCACTTTCAAAACGTTTTGTTCAATTTAATGGACAATGCGGTGAAGTATAAGAAACCCGATGAGAAAGTGGATATCTATATCAAGACTTGGAATGATAACGATTATCTTTATCTCTCTATAGCCGATACAGGTATGGGAATCAAGAAAGAAAACTTGAAAAAGGTGTTTGAAAAGTTCTACCGAGTGCATACCGGCAATGTGCATGATGTGAAAGGCTTTGGGTTAGGACTTGCTTATGTCAAGAAAATAGTGATGCTCCATAAGGGAGAGATTTCTATTGAAAGTGAATACAAGAAAGGAACTAAGTTTACAATTAAATTACCAATTATAAAAGATTAAAATTATGGACGAACAATTAAGAATTCTTTTGTGCGAAGACGATGAGAATCTAGGAATGCTTCTTCGTGAATATTTACAAGCAAAGGGTTATGCCGCTGAACTTTGTCCTGATGGTGAGGCGGGATATAAAGCATTCCTGAAGAGTAAGTTTGATATCTGTGTACTCGACGTAATGATGCCTAAGAAAGACGGATTCACACTGGCACAAGAAATTAGACAAGCTAATGCGGAAATCCCCATTATTTTCCTTACTGCAAAAACATTGAAGGAAGATATTTTGGAAGGCTTTAAGATAGGGGCAGACGACTATATTACCAAGCCATTCTCTATGGAAGAATTGGTATTCCGTGTAGAGGCTATTCTCCGCCGCGTACGTGGCAAGAAGAGCAAGGAGTCTACCATGTATCACATTGGTGACTTTACCTTCGATAC
>JALEWR010000148.1 GCA_022783515.1 Prevotella sp. | reverse complement strand
GAAGAATACAAGTCTTTAATCAATGAAGTATTCGCCAGATACGAACTACTCGAAAAGCGAGTGCCAACACCACAAGAAGTTAAGGACTTGTTTAACGATATGATAGGCAAAGCTTCTTTGCTTGATGAAAGCGGAAACCTTGACCTATGGAATGTCTTTGACCTCTTCTCAGAACAGGTTGGAGAGAAGAACCAATGGACGACCTCAACATTTCAGAAATTCCGCACGCTCCGCCATCACCTTAAATCATTTTGCCCCACGCTCTCTTTCCCCTCCCTTACAGAAGAGAAGTTGCAAGACTTCGTAGCATACTACAACAAAAAGGACTTTCGTAACACAACCATATCAAAGCAACTCGCATTCTTGCGTTGGTTCTTGCGTTGGGCGGCTCAAAAGGGATATTATAATGGAGATTTGCACGACACATTCAAGCCTAAATTAAAGGGTATATCTGTTGATTCAAAGGAAATCATCTATCTATCGCAAGAAGAAGTCAAGCAACTTCAGGTTTTTCAATTCCAACCGATGCAAGAAGCCCTTGAACGTGTGCGAGATGTATTCTTGTTCCAGTGCTTCACAGGGCTTAGATATTCGGATGTAGCCAAATTAAGGCGTTCTGATGTAAAGAAAGGGATTGTTCATGTGGTTACAAAAAAGACCGTTGATGGGCTTAGAATTGAGCTGAACAAGCATTCACAAGCTATTCTTGACAAGTACAAGGACTGTACTTTTCCAGGCGATAAGGTCTTGCCCGTTATCTCGAATGAAAAGATGAATGCACACCTTAAAACATTGGGGCAAGTTGTAGGGCTTGATGAACCTACACGAATAGTCTACTTCAAGGGAAATCAACGGCACGAAGAAGTCTATCCCAAATGGTATCTGCTTACAACGCACGTCGGAAGACGAACCTTTGTTGTAACGGCACTTCAATTAGGTATTCCCGTTGAAGTGATTATGAGATGGACGGGGCATTCTAACTTTGATGCAATGAAGCCCTATGCAAAGATTGTAGACGAGTTGAAAGAAAAATCGATGTCTAAATTCGATAGTTTGTAAGCTGTACACGATTATTTCACAAAGGATTGTTGTACACGGTTTTGTACACTGATTTGGTATGCCATCTTGACATTCTGTGATATTCTAAGATGCTCAAAACCTCGTAGGGGCATTGAATTGGCGTGTAGTGATTGTATATGAAACTAAGGTCTTGCTTCCTCTCTCTCCGCCAGAAGTAAAGAGAAGTCAGAATATGGCTTCTCTTTTTTTGTTGTTGATTTTCAGGGATTTATGTTTGTAAGGTGTTGATTTTGTTCGATTTATAGCCTTAAAGGGGATTGTGTGGCAGTGGCATATAACTTCAAAAGAGTAATGAGAGTTCTTTTGTGGCTTATAACGAAAATCAGCGTGAGGCTCGATTTTACAAACTTCACGCTGAAATATAGTTTTTAAGGGACGACTACATACCCACAAGAACCGAGGATAGGTTCTACTTCTGCTTATTATAGTACTCTAAACCCAACTGCACATTCTTAATGAGTGCATTCGACGAGTAGGTTGCACCGCTCACAGCGTCCACTTCCATTTTTTGAGCCTTCTTTACTGATTTCCCATTCCATGCCGTCAAAAGGCTTTTAGTCTTCTTAAAGAAGTTGGGCGATTCTCGATTGGTCAGTGCTTCCACCTTCAGCACCTTGTTTTTGCGTATATATATCTTCACCGGCGTACTTCCTTTGAAACCACGCACCTGACTGCCGATAGTCTTTGTATTGACGATAGTGGTGTCGCCATCACGAGTAGTAGTGCCATCATCTTTTGCTGCACTGATAAAAAGAGTTGCTGTAGCAATGGCAGCGGCAGATAAAAATAGGGTGATACCTTGACGTTTCATAATTCTCTTTATTTATGTTTTATCCTAAATCAACAGCAAAGGTACGCAATAAAGTTGTTGTAAGGGTGAAAATATAATAAATTAACGTGTGTTTGAGCTTAGCGAGTGCATCTTTGTATCAATTAACAAGAAGAAAAGTATCGCTTTAAACGGTTGCTCCCTTTTTTACGGCCTATATTCGTCGATATTCGCTATATAAAATAAGGTGTAAGTGTTTTTTTTGTTAAAACATTTTGTTGCATATGAAATTTGTTATAATATTGCATAGACTTTTGACAAGAACAACAGAAAAAACAGCGTCATAACCAATGATTGCTATGAAGAAGTGAAGCCCTTTGTTTGGACATACATTTTCAACAATTTATCATCTCATAAGGAATCGTGTTTTCCTTATACTTGACTCATTGGTTTGATGTAGTAATATAACCCTTTTAAAACGCTAAAGACAATCTACGGAGTGGGAGTTTGACAGTCCCTTACTTAACGCGATTCTATTACTAATTTATTAATATGGACAATAAAAAACTATTTCGATCCAATGCACGGAAGGTAGAAGGAAGTATCCTTTTGTCTGCCTTGTTGCTTTCTGTGCCTAATGCCGTCGGGGCTTCAAATGCCCACGCGTCGGCCGGTAGCCTTAGTAGTGGACCTTATGCCACGGCAACAGTTGTCAAGAACGCAAGTTCTCAAGCAGACAACAGTCAGAAAATCGATGTGAAAGGTACTGTTGTGGATGTACACGGCGAACCTCTCACAGGAGTAACCATCAAGGTAAAGGGAGCAACCTTAGGTGCTGTAACCGACATTGACGGTAATTTTACGCTCAAAGCAGCCAAGGGTGCTGTCTTGGAATGCTCTTATGTGGGCTACACCACCCAAACCGTTGCGGTAACAGGGGCATCCCTTCACATTGTGATGAACGAAGATTCCAAGGAACTAACCGAGGTTGTGGTTACGGCTCTTGGTATTAAACGTGAGCAGAAAGCATTGAGCTACAATGTCCAACAGGTAAAAGGTGAAGACTTGGCAACAAATAAAGACGCCAACTTCATCAACTCATTGAATGGTAAGGTAGCAGGTGTAAACATCAATGCCTCATCTTCCGGAGCGGGTGGTGCATCTAAGGTTGTGATGCGTGGTACACGTTCTATCGGACAGTCGAGCAACGTTTTGTATGTAATCGACGGTATACCTATGTATAATACAGGCGGTACCGGCGGTCAAGAATTTGAATCGGGCGGTACTTCAGAAGGCATTGCCGACATCAATCCCGAAGACATCGAATCAATGTCTGTGTTGACCGGTGCTGCCGCAGCCGCTCTTTATGGTGAAAAGGCGTCTAACGGTGCTATCGTTATCACTACAAAGAAAGGTAATGTAGGCAAGACTATCATCACCGTTTCACAGTCGACGGAGTTTTCCAATGCGTTCCATACACCTAAATTCCAAAATAAATATGGTACAGGTTCGCAACTCAAAGATAACGGTGCCGGCTCTTATAGCTGGGGAAAACTGCTCAACGACGCCAACTATATGGGCTACGACCCCGTGAAAGACTATCTGAAGACAGGTGTGATAACCACAGAAGCCTTTACACTTTCTACAGGTACAGAAAAGAATCAGACATTCTTCTCTGCCAGTGCGTTGAACTCCGGCGGTATTGTTCCTAACAACACTTATAACCGCTACAACTTCACCGTTCGTCATACAGCCAACATGCTGAACGACCGTTTGACGCTAGATGCAGGTGCAAGCTATATCATCCAGAACGACCGCAACATGATTAATCAGGGTGTATATGCCAATCCGCTGGTTACGGCCTATCTTTATCCAAGAGGCAACGACTACAACGATATGGCAATGTTTGAACACTGGGATACACAACGCGGCATCTATGTTCAGAATTGGGACAACCTGGTAAGCGAGTTGGTGGGTCAAAACCCCTACTGGATTAACTACCGCAACAAGCGAACCAACAAGAAATACCGCTACATGATGAATGCGGGACTTACCTATAAGATTACCGACTGGTTGAATGTGGCTGCCCGCATTCGCATTGACAATGCCACCAATACCTACGAACAGAAGTATAACGCAAGCACCAACCTTACTTTGGTAGACGGTTCTAAGAATGGTTTCTACGGCATTACCAAGACCGACGACAAGCAAACCTATGGAGACGTGATGCTGAACGTGAACAAACGCTTCTTTGAAGAACGACTCTCGTTGGTGGCAAACGTTGGTGCATCGATTACCGATTTGAAGACATCGTCTCTTGGACAATCCGGTCCGATACGCGAAGACTTGATACCCAACGTCTTTGTTACATCGCAATTAGACGGCAGCAGATTAAGACAACCCGGACAATCAGGTTATCACGACCAGACACAATCTGTCTTCGGAAGTGTGGAGCTGGGATGGGCAAGCCAATATTATCTCACCTTGACAGCCCGTAACGACTGGCCTTCGATGTTGGCAGGACCTCACTCGAACAAGAGTTCTTTCTTTTACCCTTCAGTAGGTGCATCATGGATTGTTTCTGAAACATTGAAGATGCCCGAAGCCATCAACTATTTGAAGATTCGCGGTTCATTCGCTTCAGTGGGTCTTTCTTTCCCACGCTTTATCGCTAACCCCAAATATCCTTGGAATGCGGCTACACAACAGTGGAGTTCACAAAGCACATATCCCGCTTACGACCTCAAACCCGAACGTACCGATTCATGGGAATTGGGTGTGCAAACACGTTTTTTGAAGCACTTTAACTTGGATGTCACCTTGTATTCTACCAAGACTTACAACCAAACCTTTAACCCCGAGATTTCTGTTTCTTCCGGTTATTCCGGAATGTATCTCCAAACAGGTAATGTATCCAACAAGGGTATTGAGTTGTCTTTGGGATATGAGAACACTTGGGGCAATTTCACTTGGGCAAGCAACTACACCTTCAGTGCCAACAAAAACCGCATCAACGAGTTGGTAAGCAACTATGTTCACCCTGAAACAGGTGCTATTATCAACAAAGACCGCTTGGATATGCGTGGCTTGGGTTCTGCCCACTTCATCTTGAAAGAAGGCGGTACATTGGGCGACCTCTACTCATTGGTAGACGTCATGCGTGACAGCGAAGGTAAGGTATATGTGGATGCTGCCGGAAAGGTGTACAAAAACACAAATGTAGAAGAGATTAAACTCGGTTCTGTATTCCCCAAGAGCAATATGGCCTGGCGTAACGACTTCTCATGGAAGGGCTTCCGTGCCGGCTTCCTCGTGGCGGCACGCTTTGGCGGTATCGCTTATTCTGCGACACAAGCCAACCTCGATGCTTATGGCGTTTCTGAAGTAACAGCCGACGCCCGCGATAGAGGCTATGTACAAGTGAATAATGGTGAAAACTATGTAAACCCTGAAGTGTGGTATCCTACCATTGGTGCAAGCGATGGTATTCCACAATATTACACATATAGTGCTACCAATGTTCGTCTGCAAGAGGCAAGCATCGGCTATACATTCAAGAAGAACGCTTTCTTCGGTATTGGCGATTTGACCGTATCATTGGTAGGCCGCAACTTGTTGATGTTCTACTGTAAGGCTCCATTCGATCCGGAAGGAACTGCCAGCACAGGCAACTACTATCAAGGTATCGACAAGTTTATGACACCAAGCACAAGAAATCTTGGATTCAATGTTCAACTTAAATTCTAAAGAGTACAATGAAATATTCTAATCATATTATAATGTCGGCAATGGCATTGGGAATGGCTGTCGGCTTTTCCGGATGCACCGGTGATTATGAAAAATATAATCAAGACCCCTATGCCGTAACAAAAGAACAAATGCAACGTGATGGTTACGCGTTGAGTTCTGCTCTTTTAAACCTTCAAGGATGGGTGATTCCCACCGATGTCAATGCCAACCAGTTTACAGAATGTTTGTTGGGTGGTTCGTATAGCGGTTATCTGTCTGATTCAAACTCCGGTTTCGCAGACAAGAACTTTGCACAATACAGTCCGGAAAATGGTTGGTCGCGTGTGCTTTTCAACGATTTTATTCCCAAGCTGTTTATCTATACCAACGAACTGTATAAGGTAACAGAAAACGAAGTGCCTCGTGCCGTAGCGGATATCGTGAAGGTGGCAGGCATCCATCGCGTAACCGACACCTACGGACCAATACCTTATTCAAAGGTAGGACAGAATGGTGAAATCACCGCTGCATACGACACACAAGAAGAAGTGTATACCCTGATGTTTAAACAGCTCACAGATGCTGTTGACGTTTTGACCAAAAACCGCACAGCCGACTTCAGTCCCAATGCAGACAAGGTATTTGCCGGTAAGGTGGAAAATTGGATTAAGTTTGCCAACTCACTCAAGTTGCGTTTGGCTTTGCGTATCTCAAAGGTCGATGCAGCCAAAGGCCAGAAGATGGCAGAAGAGGCTGTGAAACACGAAGTGGTTGTAATGACTGCCAATGCAGATTACGCATGGATGGCCGTTTCCGGCAATAACCCGTTCAATGTGGTAATGGACGAATATATTGGCGGCGACTCTCTCGGTGGT
>JALEWR010000139.1 GCA_022783515.1 Prevotella sp. | reverse complement strand
CGCAGACCAAAACAGACTAAATTGCACACTTAATGCATCACTTTCGTCGACACAAAGATACAATATTCATGAGATATAGATGTGTTTTCTATGCTCTATCGAATAATTATATTATTTTTGCAGTTAGTTCAACGGTTTGTTATATGGCACAACACAACGACTTAGGTAAATGGGGCGAGGATTTGGCTGCCAACTTTTTGATAGACAAAGGCTATGTCATCAGGGAGAGAGATTGGAAGTGTGGCAAGCGAGACATTGACATCATTGCCCTGGCTCCCGACCAAGCAACAGTGGTTTTCGTGGAGGTAAAAACTCGAACGACCAACGAATTGGAAGAGCCGGAAGATGCTGTGAATCGTCAAAAGGTGAAGAGCATTGGCATGGCAACCCACTTATATATCAAGCAATTTGATGTAGTGGAGAATGTTCGATTTGATATCATCAGCGTGGTGGGTACCAATCGGTCGAATGCCAATATCGAACATATTGAAGATGCCTTTAACCCCTTGTTGTATTGAGCATGAAAATACAAAGAATCTGCTTAGAAGAAACCGATTCGACCAATCGCTATATCAAAGAGATAGATATGCCGGAAGTCGATTTCTTGGTGGTCACTGCCCAATGGCAAACGGCCGGAAGAGGACAAGGGCAAAACACTTGGGAGAGCGAAAGGGGCAAAAATCTACTCTTCAGCCTGCTCGTGCATCCCACGTTTCTGGCCATTGAACGACAGTTTCTCTTATCCATGACCGGGGCGTTGGCTCTTAAAGACACGCTCGAGAGGTATGTGGGGGAGGTGAATATCAAATGGCCCAACGACATTTATTGGCACGATAAGAAGATTAGTGGCACGCTCATCGAGACGCGTGTGGCAGGCCAGAAGCTAAAAGAGGCGGTCTTGGGCATCGGCATCAATGTCAATCAAGAGGTGTTTAGGAGCGATGCACCCAACCCCGTATCCATCCATAACATTGTGGGGCATGAGGTGTCGACCGACGAAATATTGAATTTGTTTTTGCAAAAATTGGAGCATTACTATGGGCAACTGCAACGTGGCGAAGAAGCAAACATTCTACGAGCCTATCATCAAGCCCTGTATCGGCGAGAAGGCTTTCACCTTTATCAAGACCAAAGGGGATTGTTCGAGGCTAAAATCATAGAAGTGATGCCCAACGGACTGCTCGTATTGCAAAACAAAGAGGGAGAAATGAGGAGTTATGCCTTGAAGGAAGTGGCGTATGTATTGAAGAAATAACGATGCCTCAACAGCCGGTCTTCACAAAATTCATCAATAAGAAAACTCATAAACTCAACAACTTTCAACTCAAAAACTTATCAACTAAATATATGGCAAGATTTAAAAGAATACTACTCAAGTTGAGCGGTGAGAGCCTAATGGGCTCTCAAAACTATGGTATCGACCCACAACGTCTGCAAGAATACGCAGAACAGATTAAAGAAGTGCATGAGATGGGCGTGCAGATTGGTATCGTTATTGGCGGTGGAAATATCTTCCGCGGACTCAGTGGTTCACAAAAGGGTTTTGATCGTGTGAAAGGCGATCAGATGGGTATGTGTGCAACGGTCATCAATTCACTGGCTCTTAGTTCGGCATTGGGTGCCTTAGGCGTTAAGTCGAAGGTGCTGACAGCCATCCGTATGGAACCCATCGGAGAGTTTTACAGTAAATGGAAAGCCATCGAAGCGATGGAAGCAGGCAATGTGTGCATCTTCTCGGCAGGTACCGGCTCACCCTATTTCACCACCGATACAGGCAGTTCGCTCCGCGGTATCGAGATTGAAGCCGACGTGATGCTCAAAGGTACGCGAGTGGATGGCATCTATACAGCCGACCCGGAGAAAGACCCCACAGCCACGAAGTTTGACGAAATCACCTACGACGAAATCTATACACGCGGCCTAAAGGTGATGGATCTCACTGCCACCACCATGTGCAAGGAGAATAACCTGCCCATTTATGTGTTTAACATGGATGTTGTGGGCAACTTGAAGAAGGTAATGAACGGTGAAGCCATCGGCACATTGGTGCATAATTAACCTGCATCGAGTTAAATTGACAAGTCAATAAGCTGACGAGTCAACAAGTTAACGAGATTGCTTTCATCAAAAGATTCAGCCCCATCGGAACAGTCAGACAAGTCCGATGGGGCTGATTTTATCCCAAAACATGAAAATATAGCCTTATGGGCGATCCTTCATCTTTGTACCAAAGGTAGAGGGTTGGTCGCCCATCACAAATTCGAGGATACCACCACGAGTAATATCCTTAAAGTCGATGTACGACTTAGAATAAGGCTTACCATTGAGTTTAGCACTCCGGATATAGATATTCTTATCGCTGTTGTTATGTGCCACAATGCTAAATGTCTTGCCATTGCCCACATTCATCGTTGCCTTATTGAAGAGAGGACTACCAAAAATATACTTACCACCGGCGGGTTCCACTTGATAAAGCCCCATGGTAGAGAGAATATACCAAGCCGACATCTGACCCACATCTTCGTTTCCACTCAATCCATCAACATCGTCGTGATACAAATTCTTAAAGATATGACGGAGTTTGGGGGCTGCTTTCCAAGGCTGACCCACATAATTATACATATAAAGAATATGATGACTGGGTTCGTTGCCATGTGCATACTGACCAATCAAGCCGGTAATATCGGGCGAAGCATCTGCTCCCAGATGACCATCGAGGATAAAGAGTGAGTCGAGCTTGGCAACAAAAGGTTTCTCTCCACCAAAGGCTGCCACCAAGCCACGCACATCATGAGGCACCAACCAAGCATATTGCCAAGCATTACCCTCGGTATAATCGTCTTGACGATGCACAGAATGGAAAGGATCGAAAGGCTCGCGGAACTTGCCTTCTGATGTTACACCACGCATAAAACCTGTTTTCTTGTCGAAATAGAAATCTTTATACGACTGACTACGTTTGTAGAAATACTTATAATCGTCTTTCTTACCCAAGAGTTTTGCCAACTTGGCAATACCTGCATCAGCCAAAGCATATTCCAATCCTTTCGCTACTGTTTCATACTCAGGGTCTAAATCGGATGGCAAATAACCATATTTCTTCAATAGATTCATACCACGTTCATCACGCATCGCCGACTTCTTTGCAGCCTCCAACACTCTGTTCTTATCTACATCGAAACCTTTGAGAGCAATATCGATAATCACGGGGATGCCGGGATTACCCACCATACAGTCGGTTTCATTACCCATCAAATGCCATACGGGCAATTTGCCTTGCTGGTCGCAGATGTTAAGCATGGTCTGTGCTATGTCGCGTTGCTTCTCGGGATGTATCAAGGTCTGCAAAGGATGTGCCGCACGATAGGTATCCCAAAGAGAGAAGGTGGTGTAATTGGTGAAATTACCCTTATGCACCTTACCATCGGCACCACGATACTCGCCGTTCACATCGCAAAAGACAGAAGGAGCAATCATCGAATGGTACATAGCGGTATAGAAAATCTTGCGATCAGAGGCGTTGTCTGTCTCAATTGCAATCTTTCCTAACTCTCTATTCCAAGCGTCTTTAGCTGCAAGTACTGTTTGTTGGAAGTTCCATGCAGGCAGTTCTGCTTGCAAATTCTTCTTCGCATTGTCCACACTCACAGCCGACAAAGCCACTTTTACCAAGAGAGGCCGGTTCAAATCGGAGGCCTCGAAGATGCTCAAGCTATCGGCTTCTTGTGATACAAGCTTCACAGGTTGCGAAAACTCTGCAACAAAATATACCTTTTGGTCTTTTGCCCAACCGGTGGAATAACGATAACCTGTCACCGTTGTGGCTGTTTCTTGCTTAAAGCCGCATGACGTCATCTTATCCCATCCAATACCTTGGTGCAAATTCAAGAGTACGTTACCCGTCTTCACATCAGCAGGAAAGGTGTATTTGTGCATAGCCACACGTTGGGTTGCGGTGAGTTCGACAAAGATACCCGACTGCAACATCACTGAATAATAACCGGGAACGGCACGCTCGCCCTTGTGTGAAAACTTCACTTCGCGTTGCTTGGAGTCAACCACCGGCAATAGAGAAACATCGCCCAAGTCGCCGATACCTGTTCCGCTCAAGTGCATTTGTCCGAAACCAATGAGGATGGAGTCGCTATAATGATAGCCCGAACACCAATCCCAACCCTGCTTATTCTGCGTTGGGCCTGCTTGAATCAATCCGAAAGGAACATTAGCACCCAAGAAAACGTGTCCGTGGCCACCGGTTCCGATAAACGGATCAACAAATTGCGTATAGTCTTTTGCCTGCATAGAGAATGCCGACAGAAAGGCTACAGCAACCGTTAATAAGATTTTTTTCATATCGATTGAATTAATAATTATTAGTGAGAGGATGAAAGGATGAAACTGTAAGACAAGGACTGACCTTCATTAGCCTCACTTGTCCTACGCTTCATCAAGTTCATCAAGATGTCGTTTACTTCTTCATCAAATCTTTTAGCTTGATGCTTTGGAAGGTCATATGTGCCACACTACTTTCGTAAAGAATACCGATGGTTTCTTTATCAATCATCGTCAAGCAGGTATACCCCCATCCATACCCTTCGTCCAATAACAGCTGATGCTCGTCTTTCCACGTTACACCTCCATCAAGACTCATCTTAATCGTAATGTTTTTACGCTCTTTTGTTGTGTCGGGATTAGAGAAAAGGAGGATGTCTTTACCCAAAACATTATCCTTTGCTTTCACGCTGATTAAGCTCGCCATGCAGATGGGTTCTCTCAAAGCACTGCGATTGGAAACGTGTTCGGTCCATGTCTTACCCAAATCTTTGGTGATAGACACGGCACGACTGCCTCCGCGATTATCACGCATATTTAACATCAATACGCCGGGTTCTACTTCTGCCACCTGTGCCTCTGTGGTATTGGTGCGTGCATAGTTATGAATGGTCCATGTTTTGCCGCTATCTTTACTATACATAATACCCGCATTAGGCACACGCTCTTTATCAATAAACTGGATGGGGAATACCAATGTGCCGTCGCTCATGGTGATTCCCTTGCCGGGACCTTGCAAAAGGAAGTACCATTCGGGCATTTTCACCTGATTGGTGATATTGATTGGTTGCGACCAAGTTTTACCATCGTCAGTACTCTTAGCCAAAACCAATTGGGCAGTGGTATGCTTGGTCATACCGGGATGTGAGCTCCACCATGCTCGCTGATTACCCATGCCGTGTGTCCAAGCTGCTATCACCCAAACGGTGTTGGTCTTGGTGTCTACAAGAATAGCGGGGTCGCCCACTCCATTTTGTGCTTTAGGCAAACCTTCGTCCTCGCCAAAGGTCAAGGGGAGACGCATCTTTTCCCTTGTCTTGCCACCGTCGGTACTTCTACTCAAACCGATGTCGACATGTTCTTGCAAGTCGGCACTGTTATTATAACGCACATCGTACACACCTAAGAGTGTTCCCTTGTTGGTAGTGGTCAAACCAGGAATACGGAAAGCTGCCGAACCATCATCTCCTGCATGACGAACACCTACGCCAACACGACGCACCATACTCTCGTCAGACACGGTCTCGACGGGTGTTTCTTGTCCGTCCACCAAGGCTTTCACCAATTTAGTCGTAATTTTATTATGCAAAGAAGCCTCTTTTTTCATCTGGATGCTCACCCAAAAGAAGTTATAACCGGGGAAGAGTTTCTGTTCTCCTTTCAGTGTTATCTGTCGTTTGGTTGGCGTCAGCTCATCCTTTTTTACCGAGTAAGAAGGATTGGCTTGCATCGTTTTACCGGGTGTGAAACTTGTTAAGTAATCTACCGGTGCGAAGCGTTTTTTATCTCTGTCTTGCAAAGCCTCTGTTCCACCATAATATAACTTGACGGCTTGAATGTCCTTCAAGTCTACTTCTTTCCCAAATTCAAGGCTGATATTATCGAGTTTCTTACTCGTTGTGGCATCTATTCTCATCTGCATAAGAATATTATCCTGACGTTCAATCAAAATGGGGAGTTGCTTTTGTTGTACGAAAAGCGTGTCTTTTGCCTGTGTCATCGAACAAAGCAGCACGCCAAGTGCAATAAATAGTTTTCTCATTTTTATTTTCTTTTGTTAATAATAATTTCGTCTGTAAACAGCCAACCTGCCTCTTGGCGTGGTAAGGCTTTAAAATAAAGATAACGTCCTTTTGCCCTTCCTTTCCATCGATAAGGATAAATAAAATACTCATCTTGTCGGTTGATGGGAATAGAAAGTGTATCAATAGTTGTCAGATGCTCGCCATCGTCCGACACTTTCACTTCTATTTTCACGGGAGCATATATCTGTACGGCAGCCGAATGTAAGAAATCGACCGATAGATTGCGAATGATTGTTTCTTTTTCTAAGTCGATCATCACATCCACACCACGTTTTTTAATTAATCCCTGCCAGTTGCCGTCGGCAAAATCCCAATTACCTCTGATGCCATTAGTCAAGGTTTCGTCCCCCTGTGCCACATAAGATTGGGGGTAATCACTGTAGTATGTCACCTTTTTCGATAAGCCATCATGGCGAGTAAGCTCGCGTGTTTCCTTTCTATCTCCTTGTTCTCGGGTGATATCAAAAGGATGATAGCCTTGCTTTTTCATGTATCTGGTTGTTCGAATAACACGCTTTCTGAAGTTGTCATAAGAGGTTTTATGATCACTCCATCCCACTTCAGCAATGGCTAAAGCCCGAGGATAAATCATATATTCAGCATGTTCAGGTGTTTCTACATACTCTGTCCATAGATTAGCTTGTACCCCTTGAATATGCTTCGCACCCTTCGTACCCACCAATTGGGCGGGAATGGGGTCGTAAGAATACACCTTTTTAAGCGTTACATAGCCCCCTTGAGCCTTGGGTTGCGACAAAGGAGCATCCTGATACTTGTCAATATAACAATATTTCCCCGGGGTCATCACCACATCATGCCCTGCTTCGGCAGCTGCTATGCCACCTTTCTCACCTCTCCACGACATCACTGTGGCATTGGGAGCTAATTTTCCTTCCATTATTTCATCCCATCCCAACAGTTGTCTGCCATGCTCATTAAGGAATACTTCTATGCGATGAGTGAAATGAGCCTGCAGTTCGGCGGTGTTTTTGAGTTGGTTTTCTTGCATCACCTTCTGACATTTAGGGCAAGTTTCCCAGGCTTTCCTTCGGGCTTCGTCGCCTCCTATATGTATATACTCAGAGGGAAAAATGTCCATTACCTCCTTCAGCACATTCTCCAAAAAGATATATGTGTCTTCGTTGCCAATGCAAAGGTCGGTTTGCCCCTTTGCTTCTCCCGTACAAGAAAGGTGCGGAAAGGCATACAACACTTCACCACTATGCCCCGGCATCTCAATTTCGGGGATGATAATGATATGTCTGTCGGCAGCATAACGCACAATCTCACGCATATCATCCTGTGTGTAACAGCCACCGTATGCCCCTTCTGTCTGTGCATCGCAATAGAGACTACCGCCTTTTTCACGCCATTCCATCCAAGAAGAATAAGGGCGAAAAGCTGTTTTTTGCGTCAATTCGGGATAGTTTTTCATTTCCAAACGCCAACCCTCGGCATCTGTCAGGTGCAAATGAAGTCGGTTTATTTTAAAGGAAGACAAAGCATCTATCTGCTTTAAGATAAATTCTTTGCTCCAAAAATGACGTACACAATCGAGCATCAGACCGCGATAAGAAAAGCGAGGTGTGTCTTGAATAGTGGCACAAGCCAACTTATTCTTATGCCGTAACTGTAAAATCGTTTGCAAAGCATAAAACAATCCCGTGGGTGTTGGTGCTTTCACATGAATGGTTTGTGGTGTTATCTCAAGAGAATAGCCTTGTAACGAGGCAACAGAATGAGCCTTCTGATATTCTTCTTGCGTCCCTGTGCATTGTAGAAAAACAACATTCTTTGCAGGCTTTTCCACCTTATTATATATTGGTTGCTGAAAAACCTGTTCAAAATAGCGTTGTAAAGTATTAAAGTCTTCACCCTCCAAATTGGTCAAGACCTGTGTTTTTCCATTCCATTTAAAATGTCCTTGCCTGGCAATAAGATGCTGAGGATGTGGTATAACACCCTGACCACCGGCGGACAAGAACCACACCAGTGAGAACAAAAACATTATACCACATCGCTTTAGCATCATTGTTTCATTTCTTTATCAAGTCTGTTCATTCAGACTTATCGGTTTATTCTAACACTATCTTTAACGTACCTGCCTTCACCAGTTCGTCGTGCGTAACACGATAGCGATTGAAAGGTTTTCCGTTCATCTCCATACGCTTGATGACAACCGCATCGGCATGAGGACGTTCGGTTTCTATCACCAGTTTGTCTGTTCCCCAAACCTGCTTGTCTAATTGAATTGTTACCTTGTCAAAGACAGGAGAGGTGAGGGTATAAGAGGGGTCACCGGGACAATCGGGATAAAAACCTATCATATTAAAGATTGCCCAAGTAGACATCGTTCCTGTATCATCATTACCGGGAATGCCGTCGGGAGCGTTCTTAAAATAGGTTTTAAGCAATCGTCTTGTCTCCTTTTGTGTACGCCATTCCTCACCTTTAAAATAAGAGAAGAGGTGTGGATAAGCGATATCGGGTTCGTTAGTGGGGTCGTAATAACCTTTATCGAACACCATTTGCAACTTATCTACAAACTTTTTCTGACCACCCATGAGCTTTGCCAAGCCTTTTACATCGTGCGGAACATAAAAGGTATAATTCCAAGCGTTACCCTCATGGAAACCGGGAGAAGGCTCAAAATTCTCTCCTTGCATAGGATTGAACGGACTATAAAAGCTGCCATCGGGCAATAAGGGACGGAAGGTGCCATACTCTTTGCTATAATAGTGCTTATAACCCAACGATCTTTGATGGAACAAACGAGCATCGGCTTTCTTACCCAAGGCGGCAGCCAAGCGAGAGAGAGCATTGTCGGCAATATAGTATTCGAGTGCATGCGACACCGAATTGTCATATTGTTCACGCAAAGGTACATAGCCCAACGACATATAATCGTCGTTATCGGGACGAAGAAGATTCTCCGAACCCTTGGTCGTAGCCGACTTATACATCGCTTCGTAAGCCTTATTGATGTCGTAACCACGCAAACCTTTCAACCAAGTATCTACAATAACCGGTATTGCAGGGTCACCTTCCATCGTATAAGTTTCACGACCATACAACTCCCATTTGGGCAACCAGCCATGCTCTTCGTACATATCAATCATTGTACGAACCATATCCAACTGCTTTTCGGGATAAACCAAGGTCAGCAGTTGATGCACATTGCGATAGGTGTCCCACAACGAGAACACTGTATATCGACTGCCTTGCTTCACCTTTTTGGTTACAAGCGTCTCCATTGCGGGATATTCTCCGTTGACATCTTGCAGAATATTAGGGTGTATCAGTGTGTGATAAAGGGCCGTATAGAAGATGGTTTTCTCCTCATCTGTTCCGCCTTCTACCAATATTCTTGAAAGATCCTTGTTCCAACTTTTCTTTGCTTCCGCCCGGATAGAATCGAAAGTCTTACCTCGCTGTTCTGCATTGAGATTCTCACGAGCATTCTCTATACTCACAAACGACACACCCATCTGCACCTCAATCTGTTCATTCTCGTCGGTATTGAAGTTGAGATAAGCACCTATATCATCGCCTGCGATATCCTTTGTATAAGAGGTGTAGAGTTTATATCTGCCGTTATCCTTATCCCATTCTGCTTCTACACCCACCATCGAACGTTGTTTTTTCCAATAGCCGGCACTCACAGGCTTTTTGTTAACACGCATGACAAAGTAGATAGGGAATACAGCTTGTGCATGATAGCAGAACGAACCCTGCACCTTCATACCCTCATATTCGGTATCACTCACTTTCCTGAGCGTTGCACCACTTTCGTTGGTGAGCCCCTCGCCTAAGTTAAGGAGGATATGACTCTCGCCTTTGGGGAAGGTGAAACGTGCCACCGAGGTGCGTGGAGTGGCTGTTACTTCGGTCTTCACATTATATTTTACCAAAGTATTGGAATAATAGCCGGGCGTTGCCACCTCGTTCCTATAGCCACTTCCATACTCTTTATAATCCACCGTCAATTGTCCGGTGGTGGGCATCAAGAGCAAAGAACCCACTTCTGGACAGCCCACCCCACTCAGATTGACATGAGAAAAACCGGTAAAAAACACATTATGATACTCGTAGGGGGTTGACCACCAACGGGCATCTTTGTCATACTTGTTATCGTCTGACCCCATAACATTGAACGGAACGACCGACATCAATCCATTGGGGCATATCGCTCCGGGGTTGGTTGTTCCAAAATTGGTCGTACCGATAAAGGGATTCACATAATCAACAGGCTTCTTTCCACCGTCTGCCATAGCAGAAAAGATGGATAAAAAGGCAAAAAGGGAGAGTATTGTCTTACGCATGAGTGATAATGATAATCTCCCTCCACCCGCTCGCCATAAAGAAAGAGGGTGGAGAAAGATATGGATGAGGGTTTAGAGTTGGTTAGTTGTTGGGATAATGAGTTGATAACTTATTGGTTATTGGAGGGGGAGGGGTTGTGAATATCAAATAATTCCGGTCGGTCTGCCACACCCGACGAGGTTGGCGAAATGCGACTTTATCAGAGTTATCTACTCCTTCCACCACTCAAAAACTTATCAACTCACCAACGCAAACTACTTTCCTTCTCAAATACTATTCTTCTTTGTAAATTCCAAAATTTCCTTGATATAGCCGAAAGCCATACCAACGACGGTATCTGCTGCACCATAATACACCGCCACACGCTCGCCGTCTTGCAATGCAGCACAAGGGAAGACCACATTAGGCACATCGCCCGCCAACTCGTAAGGTGCTGCAGGAGCCAACAAGTAGGGTTGTGTGCGATAGAGAACCTTTGTTGGATCGTCTTTATCCAAGATGGCAGAACCCATAGAATAGCGGAATCCGTTGCAGGTATTGATAACGCCGTGATAGAAAATAAGCCATCCTTCTTCGGTTAAGAAAGGCACAGAACCTGCACCAATCTTAGTACATTGCCATGCACTTTGTGGGAAAGGTGTTACCTTCATCACACAACGATGCTCACCCCAATACTTCATATCGGGACTGAAACTCAAATAAATATCGCCAAAAGGAGTGTGTCCGTTGTCACTGGGACGACTCAACATAGCATACTTACCATTGATTTTCTCGGGGAATAACACACCATTGCGATTGAAAGGCAAGAACGCATTCTCACATTGATAAAACTTCTTGAAGTCGAAGGTGTAGGCAATGCCGATAGTAGGTCCATGATAACCGTTGCACCATGTAATCCAATAACGGTCTTCAATCCATGTAACGCGTGGGTCGTACTTATATTCCGACTCTATCATCTCTGTATTACCTGCTTCAAATACAATGGGGTCGTGGTTGATTTCCCAATTGATACCATCCTTACTGAAACCGGCAAAGATATTCATTTGCACAGCCTTGTTATCGCAACGGAATACACCTGCGAAACCGCCTTCAAAGGGAACAACGGCACTATTGAATACGCTGTTAGAAGTGGGGATGGCATAACGACCGATAACGGGATTCTTTGAATAACGCCACATCACATCGGTGCATCCTTCGGGTCTTTCTTCCCAAGGCATCAAAGCACTTGGACAAACTGTTTTTTCCATATTTGTTGATATTATAGTTTTGTTTTTTAATTCATTAATTCATCAGAGAGAGAATAAAGGCCGGCAGGAGTCAACCCTCTTTAAGTGTGAAGTTAGCGGACGCATGCTTCACCATGGCTATGCCCGTTTACTTCCGGTCCCTTCCATCAACTCTCATCTTTATTCCTTCATTCTCACTTTTCCACCGCTTTTTCTTACGCTTGCTCCTTGGGTTTATCGTCGTGTACAAACGGCACAAACTTGCAAAGCAGGATAGAAGGCAAAGTCATCAGCATCACAAAGCCGAAGAACAACTGATAGCCACCATAAGGAGCCAAAGCCCGGGTGATGCTCTCCACACCCAAAGAGTTGAGCAAATTCAACTGATTTTGCCCTATACTGAGATAACCACTAATCATTCCGGGGAACATCACGCCAAAATTTACAATACTATTGGCAATCGCATAGTGTGCCATCTGATATTTTCCCGGGGCTATCTGCTGCATCATAAAGAGGATGATACCCACAAAACCGAAACCGTAAGTGAAGTATTCAAAGATGATACCCAAGGCTATTTGCCACATCTCATGTGGTTGATAAAGGGCAAAAACCAAGTAAACCACAAAGGGAATATTAAAGATACACACCAACGAGAAAATCACTTTCTTCAAGCCGAAGTGCGAAATATAATAGCCAGCCAATATCGAACCAATAATAAATGCCACTGCTCCAAACGTGCCATATATCAAGCCATACTGCTCGTTATCCAATCCTATACCGCCTTTCTCTATCGCATCTTTCAAGAAGATAGGTGCCACCTTCGTTGCCAAACCTTCGGCAAAACGATACAAGAACACAAAGACGAGATACAGCCAGATATAAGGTTTCTTAAAGAAATCGACAAAAATCTGTCCCAACTCCACAAACTTGTCGTGCATTGTTCGGGTATCGGGTTGTTCTTCTCTTTGGGGCAATTCCTTGATATGATATAAACCCACCCCCAACATCACGATGGCAAAGATAAACAGAATGGACTGCCAAGCCGCAATCTGACTAAAACCGCCGCTCTTAACCAACCAACCGGCCAAATAAACCAAGGCTCCGTTAGCCAAGACCTTTGCCAAATTATAAAAAGCTCCCTGCCATCCCGAATACTTACTCTGCGTTTCTGCATCTAACTCATCCATATAAACGCCATCGCCTGCAATATCGTGCATAGAGCCGCTGACAGCCATCACTGCCATCAGAGCCAAGGTTATGGTGAAGAAACCGGGCAAGGGAAGGGCGAAAATCATACAACCAAACATGATGGCACTCACCAATTCGGTAAACACAATATATTTTTTCTTCGTGCCAAAGGTTTCCATAATCGGACTAATAAGCCACTTTAACGACCATGGAAGGATGAGCCAAGAGGTCCAAAACGTAATTTCTTCTGTGCTAACACCTAAGTCTTTAAATATCAGCACCGATACTTGAGACAATACGATAAAAGGGACACCCATGGCAAAATACACCGTAGGTATCCACCTGATGGGATTTTTCTTAAGCAAATTCATATTCAGTTATAAGGTATATAAAATAGGTTTACTGTTTAAACACGTCATTCTTTTCCATGAGAAAGACGGCACAGAACAATCCGTACCATTCAAAAAG
>JALEWR010000106.1 GCA_022783515.1 Prevotella sp. | reverse complement strand
AGTCGGCGACGCAACTCTTCGATAGAAGGCGGTTGGATAAAGATGCTCAACGCACGATTGCCAAAGAAGTTTTTGATGTTGCAACCTCCTTTTACGTCAACGTCGAACACCACATTTTGTCCGTCAGTCATCTGTCGTTCCACCTGCTCTTTCAGGGTGCCGTAAAAGCGATCGGTATATACTTCCTCGTATTCCAAGAACTCATTGTTGGCTATTCTGCTACGAAACTCTTCGGGAGAGAGAAAGAAATATTCCACTCCATGCTGTTCTGTGCCGCGTGGTGGGCGACTGGTACATGAAATGGAAAATGCCAGTCGCAGCTCCGGATGCTCCTGCATGAGCCACGATATAATGGTAGACTTGCCCGAACCGGATGGTGCGGAGATGATGAAACCCTTGCCTGAAAGGGAAGAAGAGTTGCTCTTCGTCTCTCCCAAAGAGGAGGACGAATGGCGATTCAAGGTGTTCTCGTTTGTTGTATTCATTGATTTTGTTGTTATTCTTTTCTCTTTTGCCTGTTTCATGTGTTCAAGTATCTGTCTTCTCTCTTCTTTATGGAGAAGTTCCTTGTGCGTGGGAAGGGTCTACATCACATTCAATACCTGCTCCTTAATTTGCTCCAGCTCGTCTTTCATCTTCACAACGATGGTTTGCATCTCGGCTTGGTTGCTCTTAGAACCGGTGGTGTTGATTTCGCGACCCATCTCTTGAGCTATGAACCCCAGCTTTTTGCCTTGTCCGGGAGCCTCGTTCATGGTGTCGATAAAATATTGGAGGTGGTGTGAAAGGCGTTGCTTCTCTTCGCTGATATCCAATTTTTCGATATAATAAATCAGCTCTTGCTCCAAGCGGTTTTTGTCGTAGTCGACTTCTTGTATGTCCTTGAGAGCCTCGGTGATACGGGTGCGAATCTTCTCTACACGCGATTTCTCGTAAGTTTCGATAGAAGTGAGCAACCGGCCGATATTCTCCGCCTTTTCTATGAACTTCTGTTGCAGGGCCTGACCCTCTTGATTTCGGAAGGCAACAATCTCCTTCAATGCCTCTGTTATTGCCTCTGATGCGGCTGTCCACTCTTCTTCGGTCAGTTCTTCTACCTCGTTTTTGGTGGTGATATCAGGCATACGGAGCAATGTGGCATACCAATCTTGCGGTTCGTCAATGCCTAATTGTTGTGAGAGAGCTTGTATCTGGCGATAGTAGTTTTCGACCAATGCCGTGTTGATTTGTGCCACTTCGGCTGCTTCTTCCTTCTCAATCCAGATGGAAAAATCCACCTTTCCTCTTACCAAAGCAGTAGCAACCATTTGTCTTATCAGCATTTCCTTCTCACGATAGAGAGGGGTGATGCGAGTGGAAAGGTCGAGTGACTTGCTGTTAAGCGACTTTATTTCTACATGAATTTTCTTTTCTTTAAAGGTAACGACCGCCTTGCCGTAACCTGTCATCGATTGTATCATAGTGGTTTCGCGTTAAATTTATGCAAATGTACGCATTTTATGAGAAAAAAGGAGTAAATTTGCAGTTATTAAATAACGTCAGTTCGGCTTATGCCAACTTGATAGCTGACAAGTTGACGAGTAGGCAAATGCATAGGGGATTGGGCTTTTACTTCTTCTCTTTCTTCAAGAAAAGAGTAAAGATAAGAGAGAAAAGGCAAAGGTATCATTTGTGTCAAGCTCTTATTCATATGAGTAACTAACTGGTTAACTTCTCATTATTAGCACGTTAACTCAACCCGAACTCGGGTTCAATAATAGACTTTCAGTAGGTTGCAGGGATGGTTGGGCGTAGTCGGAATGAAATACGCAGCAGTTAAGGCCTTTTATTCTTGTAGCGAAAATATCATAAAAAAAGATTTATGTCGTGTATATTAAATATCGAAACCAGCACCAATGTCTGCTCAGTGTCGGTAACTGAAGACGGTGCTTGCATCTTTCAACAAGAAGATCATAGCGGTCCTAACCATGCCGAGATATTGGGTGTGTATGTGGATGAGGCTCTATCGTTCATCGATAGTCATGCCATCCCCCTCGATGCCGTGGCTGTGAGCTGCGGCCCGGGTTCTTATACCGGGCTTCGCATAGGTGTATCTATGGCTAAGGGTATATGTTATGGCCATGATGTGAAGCTCATCGCCGTTCCTACCTTGAAGCTCTTGGCAGTGCCGGTGTTGTTGAAAGAAATGGTAAAAGAAGAAGATGCTTTGCTCTGTCCCATGCTCGACGCCCGTAGAATGGAAGTGTATGCAGGTATATACGATAGGGCTTTGAAAGAGATAAAGCCCATTAGTGCCGACATTGTGGAAGCCGATACCTATAAAGAATACTTGGATCGCGGTCCGGTTTATTTCTTTGGTAACGGTGCCGCCAAGTGTAAGGACGTAATTAGTCATCCCAATGCTCGTTTTATTGATGGTATCGAACCTTTGGCTCGCTATATGAGTCCGTTGGCAGAGAAAGCCATTGCCTTGGGACAATATGAGGATGTGGCTTACTTTGTGCCGTTTTATTTGAAAGATTTTGTGGGCAACGTTCGATAGAAAAGATAGCATTAAACTTGAAAAGTAGCGAATAAAAGGTTACGATGAATATAGAAGGATTAGATTATAACAGTCAGCGAGAGAAATTGATTCTCCCCGAATATGGTAGGGAAGTACAGCAAATGGTGGAACATGCCATTGCTTTGCCAACTAAGGAAGAGCGTACAGCGTGTGCATATACCATTGTGAAGACGATGAAACGCATGTCTACAAAGGCATATGATTATGAAGACCTGGAGCAAAAGCTATGGAATCACCTCGCTATTATCAGTCAATTCCGGTTGGATATCGATTATCCTTACGACATATCAGGGGCAACGCAACTGGCGGTTAAGCCCGAACGAGTGCCTTATCCCACACGGGATATCTCGATGAGACATTATGGTAAGCTGCTCTGTGCCAGCTTTGAGCAACTCAAGCAGATGGCTCCCGGCCCGCAACGTGATGCCTTGATGAAGCTCACAGCCAACCAAATGAAACGCAGTTTGGTGCAGTGGGGTAATGGGTCGAGCGATAACGAGAAAGTGGCTTCTGATTTGGCAGAGTACACCGACGGTAAGATACAGCTCGATTTGAATACGTTTAAGTTTGAGAAAGTGGCTCCCCGAGAACCCGAAAAGAAACGAAAGAAGAAATAAACGATGGAGTCATTTATTATCGAAGGCGGTCATCGCCTCAAGGGAACCATTCGTCCGCAAGGAGCAAAAAACGAAGCTCTGGAAGTGATATCGGCAGTAGTACTTACAGAAGAACCTGTGAGAATCAATAATATCCCTGATATCTTGGATGTCAACAACCTGATACGCCTCATGCAAGACATGGGAGTGAAAGTTACAAGACATGCCCGCAACGATTATACTTTTCAAGCCGACCAACTCAATTTGGAATATTTGGAGAGCGACGAGTTTGTTTCTAAGTGTGCTTCTCTTCGTGGAAGTGTGCTATTAATAGGGCCTTTGCTCGGCCGTTTCCATAAGGCTACGGTGGCAAAACCCGGTGGCGACAAGATTGGACGCCGTCGTTTGGATACCCACTTCTTGGGCTTTAAGAATTTAGGAGCCGAATATGTGCGTATTCCGCATCGTGATGTCTACGAGTTGAAAGCCAATCAACTCACTGGCTGTTATATGGTTTTGGATGAAGCATCGGTAACGGGAACTGCCAATATCATTATGAGTGCTGTGCTGGCAGAAGGAAAAACCACGATTTATAATGCTGCTTGCGAGCCTTATATACAGCAGTTGTGTCGTATGCTCAATGGCATGGGAGCTAAGATTAGTGGCATTTCGAGCAATCTTATCACCATCGAAGGTGTGGAAAAACTTCACTCCACCACTCATACCATCTTGCCCGACATGATTGAAATAGGTTCTTTCATCGGTATGGCGGCAATGATTGGCGATGGCATACGCATTGAAAATGTGTCTGTAAGCAATTTAGGCATCATCCCCGAAGCATTCGCTCGATTGGGCATCAAGATTGAAATAGAAGGCGACGACCTATATATACCACGACAAGAGCATTATGAAATAGATTCGTTTATTGACGGAACGATTATGACTTTGGCAGATGCTCCGTGGCCGGGACTCACCCCCGACCTTCTCTCCGTACTCATTGTGGTGGCTACGCAGGCACGAGGCAGTGTGCTGTTCCATCAAAAGATGTTTGAGAGCCGACTCTTCTTTGTCGACAAACTCATTGACATGGGTGCTCAAATCATTCTTTGCGACCCACACCGAGCCGTGGTTATTGGTCATGACAATCAGCGTCGTTTACGGGCAGGGCGTATGAGCAGTCCCGACATTCGTGCAGGAATTGCTCTTCTCATCGCAGCAATGAGTGCCGAAGGAACCAGCCGCATCGACAATATATTGCAGGTAGACCGCGGCTATGAGGACATAGAAGAGCGACTGAACGCATTGGGAGCCAAAATCAGTCGTGTGTAATCGCTGCTCCCTACATTCTTATCCACTTTTTTATTAATAGTTTTTTAAAGTGTCGGAAAAATCCTCTCAACAACCCAACTACACCTTGCGGCCTCCGCTTTTTATGGAGGCAGACAAGTCGTTGTCTGCAGATGATAACTCACAAGCTGAGGGTGCATGCTATAAAATAGGAAAGATAGGCAAACCGCATGGTGTAAAAGGCGAAGTGACGTTGATGTTCGACGACGACGTTTTTGACCGTGTTGATGCCGAATACTTGGCACTTGAACTCGACGGGATACTTGTGCCGTTCTTCATGGAAGAGTATCGGTTTCGCAGTAACGAGTCGGCATTGGTGAAATTTTGCGATGTCGACACACAAGAACAAGCCCGACAACTCACCGGTTGTCATGTGTACTTCCCACGATATTTGTCTGACGACGCGGCGGAAGACCTCTCTTGGGCGGCTATTGTCAATTTTCAACTCGTCGATTTTCATTCCAATCAGCAGGTTGGAAATATTGTTTCGGTGGACGACAGTACGCTGAACATCCTCTTTGAGGTATGTACCAACGAGGGGAAAGTCCTGCTTATTCCCGCTTCCGAACAGTTGATTAAGAGCGTGGATACCGAGAAACGTCAAATCATTATTGAACTGCCACAAGGCATTTTAGACTTGGATTAATCAATGAAAAAACAAATTTGTATTCTTGGCAGTACAGGTTCGATTGGTACGCAAGCCTTAAAGGTTATTGCCGAACATGCCAATCGCTATGAGGTTTATTGCCTCACAGCCAACAATCAGGTGGAACTTTTGGCACAACAGGCACGCCGGTTCAACCCCGACACGGTGGTTATTGCCAACGAAGAACGTTATAACGAACTGCAGGAGTTACTTGCCGACCGGCCCGATATCAAGGTGTATGCCGGCAAGCAGGCTCTTTGCGATGTTGTAAAGGCTGACCCCATCGATATGGTACTTACCGCTATGGTTGGTTTTTCTGGTCTTGAGCCCACTATTCACGCTATTAAAGCACGCAAAAAGATTTGTTTGGCTAATAAAGAAACATTGGTGGTGGCCGGCGAATTGATATGCAACTTGGCACAAGAATATCGTGTTCCCATCCTCCCGGTAGACAGCGAACATTCTGCTATCTTCCAAAGTATTGTGGGAGAGGGCGATAATGCCATCGAGAAAATTCTCCTTACTGCCAGCGGCGGGCCTTTCCGCACATTGCCAAAGGAACAGCTCGGCAGTGTAACAAAAGCCGATGCTCTGCGTCATCCCACATGGGCGATGGGGGCAAAGATTACCATCGACTCGGCAACAATGATGAATAAGGGTTTGGAGGTGATAGAGGCGAAATGGCTCTTTGGGGTGGAAGCCGACAAAATTCAGGTGTTGGTGCATCCACAAAGTATTGTGCATAGTGGCGTGCAGTTCGCTGATGGATCGGTTAAAGCACAACTCGGCGTTCCCGATATGTGTCTTCCCATCCAGTATGCCTTTTCTTATCCCGACCGATTGCCTATGCGTGGCGAGCGACTTGACTTGTTTAAACAACCCTTGGAGTTTTTTGAACCCGATTTCGACAAGTTCCGTTGCTTGGCCTTGGCTTACGAATCGATTCGTAAGGGGGGCAATATGCCATGTATCCTCAACGCAGCCAACGAGGTGGTAAACGAGGCTTTCCGCAACGACCAATGTACGTTCTTAGACATGCCACGCATCATTGAAGCCACGATGAACCGCGTAGCGTTCGACCGAACCGCTTCTCTCGAAGTATATCTGCATTCCGATGCGGAGGCAAGACGTGTGGCAAGCGAAATGATAAAAGGATAAAAGGAACATCGATATACGGTTTTCCATCCCTTCGCGGGAGGGTTTTACAAATGAAATTAAATAAGAATAATCAATGGAAATATTTTTAATTAGAGCATTACAATTTGTTTTAGCGATTTCGCTTCTTGTGTTATTGCACGAGGGCGGGCACTTTTTCTTTGCCCGTCTCTTTGGCGTTCGTGTCGAAAAGTTTTATGTTTTCTTCGATCCTTGGTTCTCTCTGTTCAAGTTCAAACCTAAGAACAGCGATACCACATACGGCATCGGATGGTTGCCTTTAGGTGGTTATTGCAAGATTTCGGGAATGGTAGATGAGTCGTTCGATACTAAACAACTCGAGAAACCTGCCGAAGATTGGGAATTTCGCAGTAAGCCGGCATGGCAACGTCTGCTCATCATGATTGGTGGTGTACTCGTTAACTTCCTTCTGGCATTGTTTATCTATTCAATGGTACTTTTCACTTGGGGCGACAACTATATCAAAGTGAAAGACATGACGATGGGTATGAAGTTTAATACCGAGGCAAAAGCACTTGGATTTCAAGATGGCGACATACTTGTTGGTACAGAGAAGGGCGAGTTTAAAGATTTTGGTGCCGACATGTTTCGCGATTTGGCTGAGGCTCATCGTGTGGATATTATCCGTAAGGGCGAGAAAATGAGTCTGTCGCTTCCCGGCAATCTCGACTTGCTGGGCATGCTTAAGACCACGCCAAAGTTTGTGATGTATATGATGCCTAACACCGTAGACAGCGTTCTTCCCAATACTCCTGCCATGCAGGCAGGCATTCGTAAGGGCGACAAAGTGGTGGCATTCAACGGCAAGCCCATCGATTCGTACAATGATTTTAGTAACGAGGTTGGTCGTGTCAGTGATGTCTTGACCACTGCTCAGACACCTGCCGACAGTTTGAAGGCACGCCGGGCAACCATCAGCTTTATCCATCAAGGCGACAGCGTGCCTGTGGTGGCGAATGTGATTCTTACATCCGACTTGAAGATGGGTATGGTCTTCACCAATAATCTGGCAGACTATAAGCAGACACATGTGGAGTATGGTTTCTTTGAAAGTTTCCCCGCAGGTGTTAACTATGGTTTAAATGTGTTGAAAGGATATGTAGGCGACATGAAGTATCTTTTCACTTCAGACGGTGCCAAATCGATAGGAGGCTTTGGAGCGATAGGAAGTCTTTTCCCGCCCACATGGGATTGGCACATGTTCTGGCTGATGACAGCCTTTTTGAGCATCATCCTGGCGTTTATGAACATCCTTCCTATCCCTGCACTCGACGGCGGACATGTTCTCTTCTTGTTGTATGAAATCATCACACGTCGCAAACCCGGCGAGAAATTTATGATTGTTGCAGAATATGTGGGCATCGCTCTCTTGTTCGGGTTGATGATCTTTGCTAATCTTAACGATGTGCTGAGATTTTTCAATATAACATATTAAGGTGATAAGATTTTGAGTTGATGAGTTTTTAAGTTCTTTTTTCGTTCCTCAAAAAGTGCGTTTTTGAGTCATGGAAAAGATGAAGTAAACTTATCTTTGCTCATCTGGTTGCACAAAAACGTGATGAGTTGATAGCATCCTTTACCTCATCAGCACAACTGAAAAGGTCGGACTGGTCGGACAAATCGTACTAGTCCGACCTTTTTTATGCACTCGATAATCATGTTTTTTAAGTCTATCGCTATCCCATCTTTATCCCGAACTGACGTATGTATGATTGTGCTTATGGAAAAAGACCATCTTTTTAAGAATATTTATTCATTAATTAGTTACTTACTTTTATAAAAATATATAGTATCTTTGCCATATTATAACAACAATTCTAAACTTATTATGCTTATGAAAAAAGATTTTTTATTATTGGGGTTATTGGCATTTGTTGCCATTTCCATATTTTCCTGTTCTCAAGAAAATGATACAAATGATACTAAGGTCTTTTCTGCAGAAAGTCTTAAAATTGAGAAAATAAAGGATTTGTTCAAAACTCACAATTGGGCTCTTGATTCTACTATTCCTGAAAAAGAGAGAAATGCT
>JALEWR010000090.1 GCA_022783515.1 Prevotella sp. | reverse complement strand
TATTCACAGTATATAAAAATATTGTTAGGTAAACGTCGCGAAGGAGTGAATGTTGATTATGAATTGTTGACAAATGTGATTAACTATTATCGATTTGGATTCTGCTCTTTTACAGAGATGTTGAGAAAATCCCGTGAAATTCCTTTTTTATTAAGCTGTATAGGTATCTTACCTGCCTTATTTTTTTATATTGTAGACAGCCTACATCCTGATTTGGTGGGACAAATGGTAAAGAAATTGAAAAAATAACTATATGGAAAGATTATTAAGACGAATAAGAATGAAATGGTATCGCTTGACTCATCCTTTCCTATGGGGTAAAGAGTTGAGAGCAGAAGGCTTATTTGAGGTGAGTTGTCAACCGCGATTGCTGTTAGGTAGGCGGGTAAGTATAGGACATAATGTTTTCCTGCAAGCAGAGGGTAAGATTGTGCTTTCTGATGATGTGATACTTTCTCGAGGCGTACACATTTTGACCGGATCTTTAGATTTAGACCGTTTTCTTGAAACGTCATGTAAAGAAGAGCGACCACATATATGTAAGAGTGTAACAATAGGTAAAGGCACATGGATTGGGGCTAATAGCATCGTGTTGCAAGGTGTGACTATTGCCGAAAACTGTGTGGTAGCTGCAGGAAGTGTAGTGAACAAAGATTTGGATATTCCAGGAGGAGTTTATGCTGGTGTACCGGCAAAGTTAGTTAGAATGCTCAAGTAGTAAGGAGATTATTATAAATGTTAAATCCAAATCGGTCATTAGATATTAACAATCCGTGGTCTCCTTTGTAACTGATTGTAAAAAGATACTTACAAAAGTATGTTTTCTAATGGTGGTCATTAGAAAACACCTAAATGAATGCTTTGGGATTCTAATGACCGATTTGGGTTAAAATAAAAATTTATTGGATATAGCTCCACTTTATCGAATGTTAGTACAAGAATTACAATGACAATATGCGTATTCATTATATAAGTTCTATAGAAAGTACAATCCCTATCTCTGAAAGTTATAAGGACTGTGTGGAGTTGATTCGTAGCGATTATTATCGTTTTAGCGGTAAGAAAGAGAAATTGTGGAGAATGTTTCTTCATACCTTCATCGAACCGAGCTTTGCTTTTACGTTTTGGCTTCGTATGGCATCTTATAAGACAAAGAATCCGCTATATTTTCTTTCAAAACTCATTCATCGGCACTTGATGTTTAAGTATTCCTTAATGATACCATCGTCTACCTTGATTGGCTATGGCTTGTATTTGGGACATCCCACAAGCATTATTGTTAATCATACAGCCGTGATAGGGAATAATGTGAATTTGAGCCAGTTTACAACCATTGGCTCTAATCATAAGCAGGCAGCAGTAATTGGCGACAATGTATATATCGGGCCGTCGGTATGCTTGATAGAGAATGTGCATATTGGTAAGAATGTAACTATCGGAGCCGGCTCTATAGTGACAAAGGATATTCCGAAAGGAGCGATGGCAGTGGGCAATCCGGCGAGGGTTATTTCTACCGAAAATGCAGGTCGGTATATTGGTAATAAGTGGGAATTATAGCATATGATAACACTTTTATTGATACTTCTTGTTGCTTTGAGCTATTCCTTTTTTCTTCAAAAGGAAATGCCAAAGTATTTGTCACTTCAGCGTACAGACCTACTCAAAGCGATATTTCCCTTCGTTATCATTATCCATCATATTTCTTTTAAAACGACAGAAATGCCATTGATGGATTTTAGATATGCGGGGCCATATGTTGTGGGAATATTTTTTTATCTTAGTGGCTATGGTTTGGAGTATAAGTATAAGAAGGGGAATTTAGTATTGAAAGATTTGGGTAAACGACTTAAGGCTTTATTTATTCCATTGTTATTGCCTTTGTTTGTCTATTCCCTTTTGACACTTCCTTTTCAAGAGAATATTGTACAACACATATACCTAACCGTCAAAGAAGTTAATTTCTATCTGCCATACACTTGGTTTATAGTCATATTATTATGGCTTTATGTTGCTTATTATTGTCTACGAACGCAGATAAAATCTTTCTCTTTGTTCATTGTTGCAATAACGTGTTTTCTTCTTGTTTTAATGGGCGTGTTGTATAAGATAGGAGCTTCAGGCACATGTTATGTTAGTAATTTTGCGTTCTTGTTGGGAATATTGGGGCAGCATGTAGAACGTAAATATTTGTTAGGGGGGGGTAAATGTTTGTTAATATTATCCTTGTTGCTATTAGTTGTTATATCATTTGCTTATGTTCGTGGTTTCCCTCCCTTTCAAGGTTTCGCATTGTTGGGAGTGAGTTTGTTTGTTCCCTCTTTTTTTATTGCATATCAATATGTCGAGGTTCCTTTTGCCAACCATACTTATGTCAGGTTTTGTAAGAATCTGAGTTATGAAATGTATTTATGTCAAGGCATCTCGTTTTTGGTGTTGGATAAAATAGGAGTGCAAAATCTTATCTTATATACCGTAGTCTGTTTGTTGTTCAATATGGGTTTAGCTGTAGGGGTACAACGTATTACGCAACGCTTATTCTATCATCGATAAATCATAAGAAACCGGCATGAAAGTAGCTCTCCTCGTTAATCATCTTGCTCTTACCGGTGTCAACAATGTTGTGCAGGATTTGGCTTTCCAGTTGGTGAAATATGGCCATGTATGTACCGTATTCCATCTAAAGGAAAATGCGGAGACAATGGCGTTTCCTTGTGAGGTGAGAGTGGCGGATGTAAGGATGTTTCAAGAATATGATGTGGTGCATACTCATGGACTGCTGCCTGAGATTTGGGTATATCGAAATAGACCAAGGAGGTGCAGAGCCAAGTGTGTGACAACACTTCATTGCTATTGTTTCCAAGATTTGCCCGACTTGTACGGAA
>JALEWR010000081.1 GCA_022783515.1 Prevotella sp. | reverse complement strand
TCAACCAACAAATCATTTCCTTGTCCACTCAACGCTGTTAGTTGTGTATATGCAACTAACTGCCGCTTATAAATCCTTTTTCGTTTAAAATTTTGCCCCCCATTTTGTTTTTCTTTTCCTTTGGCTCGAAATACGCAAGTTTCAAACGAATTTCACAACACACTGCTAATCAACAAGATACAAATCATTCCAACTTCAGTACACTTCCTTTATCTTGCAAAACAGCACCAATTGGCTGCCAAAACCTATGCTTTTACCTTGCAAAACCTATCCTTTTACCCTCCGAAAGCTATGCTTTTGCTTTGCAAAACAGCCTCAATTGCGTTCTATATCTATATGTTTCAGCCATAAAGCCTCATTCTTGGCATTTTCAACACCCTATTTTATACACCCCAACCGCCACATTTTCTCCTTGGCATTTCTATTTCATGAATTTTCAAAACGTTAAATTCCGGAGTTTTTTAAGTTAAAAATTCACACACATTCTCCCACACTATCCATACGCAACAAAATCGGCCATCACACCAACTCTACAAACCGCAATCACACTTTCCACCCCACACATAATATTCTATAATAGACACAACCAGAGTAATGGCCAATTCTACCTACTAAAAAATAGTGATACCTTTACCTATTACATACTATTTCTTGTTTCGTTTTGTGAAAATATACTAATTAATGAGTATTGTCCAGACTTATTAACTCTATTAACTTTGCACCTGATTTCATTCAAATGGAAGAAAAGAAAATTTACAAACAGCCCGACTCACTTCTTAGTAAGTCTGAATGTGTTTGAACTCTCTATTGTAACCAACTTTATACAAAATACACAAATATAAAAAGATGAAGAGAAATTTTACATTATTGCTACTCACAATGGTATGTTTCCTCACAGCGATGGCACAAAAAACAGATGCCATGCTCTTTGGAGACGTGAAGAGTAAAAACACAGGCGAACACATTCCTTTCGTAACAATTCAGGTGAAAGGGACCTCCTTCAAAACAGTAAGCGACGCTACAGGACACTTCAAATTGGCTCATCTACCCTTAGGAACACAAAAGGTGGAGGCAAAAGTATTGGGCTACAAGCCGCAAGAAATTGTCGTGGTAATGGAAGCCAACAAAGCCACAGAGGTGTATTTTGTGTTGGAAGACGATGCCAAAGACCTCAGTCAGGTGGTAGTAACGGGAACTCGTACCCAACATTTTATCAAAGACGTGCCTATCCGCACAGAAGTGGTAACCTCCAAAGCTCTCACCAACAAGAATGCCCTCAACCTCTTCGATGCTCTCGAAGGTGTACCTGGCGTGCGTGTTGAACAGCAATGCCAGGCTTGTAACTTCACAATGGTGCGTATGCAGGGTCTCGGAGCCGAACATACACAGGTGCTGGTAGACGGCGAACCCATCTATTCGGGCTTGGCCGGTGTATATGGTTTGCAACAGATGGGTGTAGACGACCTCGACCGCATCGAAGTGGTAAAGGGTGCAGGCTCAGCTTTATACGGTAGCAGTGCTGTGGCAGGTGCCATCAACCTCATATCTAAAGAACCCACTTTTGAGCCTTCTCTCAAGGCCGACGTGCAAATGGGCAACTGGGGACACAAGAGTTTCAACCTCTCGGGATCGATTCGTAACGAGAACATAGGTTTGAGTGTCTTTGCCCAACGCTTAATGTCTGATGCCATAGACAAGACCGGTGTAGGACTTACCCGCCAAGAAGTGAAACAAAAAGACGGTGTTTCCGACCGTGTGGAAACCCGCCTCAACAACCTCGGCTTCAACCTCTACTTTTACAGTCCCTTTACTCGCAACGATAAACTGGTACTCCGCGGCAAGGCGATGTCTGAAGACAGAGCGGGCGGTGTGATGGCCGATGACTTGTATTTGAACCCCTTCTCTGAAGGAACAGAGCAAATCAAGACCAACCGTCTCAGTGCCGACCTCACCTATACGCTACCCATTGGCAGCCGCTCGGAATTGAACTTGTCGCTGGCTTACGTCCATCACAAACGCAATGCCACCAACGATACCTTCCTTACCTCTTATAAGAAAACTCACAAAGACCCGGTAACCAACGAGCCTATCAGTCCGGATGTAGAGTCGATGCGTCCCTATCTGGCTCGTGAAAATTCATTCACACCCTCTGTAACCTTCTCCACCAAGTTGGGCCGACACAACCTTTTGGTGGGAGCTCAGGCTTATACCACACAACTTCGCGAAACAGGAAAGTATGCCGTAGTAGACCCCGAATCATCCTATTATGGTCAAGACTATACCTCAATCAGCAAGAAACACGCCACCGAAGTGGGTTTCTTCTTGCAAGACGAATGGAATGTGATGCCCAATCTCTCTATCGTTCCCGGTTTGCGTGTAGATACTCATAAGTCGGGCGAGGAATATTCTTCTGACAAAAAAGTGTTCGATGCCGCTTTCCCCAAGACCAAATTTAACGAGACAAGCGTCAATCCACGCATCGCTGTGAAATATGAGGCCACTCAAAACTTGATTCTCCGTGCTAACGTGGGTACCGGTTTCCGTGCTCCTTATGGTTTTTCTGAAGACCTGCACCTATGTTCCGGTTCGCCTCGTGTGTGGAAGTCGTCTGATTTGAAAGCAGAAAAATCAGTCAGCTTCAATCTTTCTGCCGACTATTACGGCAAGAATTTCCAACTCAGTGCCAACCTTTTCCGCACCAATTTGCAGAACAAGATTCAGTTTACCGACCAAATCAGCGACCAGGTACGCAATCTTGGCTACACTTATCAATGGGAAAACGTGGACGACGCTTATGTCCAAGGCTTAGAGTTGGGTGCTAAAGTAAATCTCCTACATAATCTAAAAGCAGGTTTGAACTGGACTTTCAACCAAGGTAAATTCAAGAACATTCGTGCAGAATGGGCAGAAACAGCCTTTGCCAAGGATAGTCGCAACATCTCTCGCTTCCCCGGAATGACGGGCGATTTCAATCTCGAATATACCCCGGGTACATGGACTTTCACCCTCTATGGCAACCTACAAGGCAATATGTACATTGATTATAATGCTGAAGAAGCTGAAAACTCAAAGATCAAAAAGACCAATACCTTTACCCTTTGGAATCTTCGCGTTGCAAAACAAGTGAACAGCAAGATAACCATTTATGGTGGCGGTAAAAACATCTTTAGCTATATCCAAGACGAAAAACATATTGACGATGCTGCCTTTATGTATGCCCCCGTATTCGGAGCCACTTGGTATGCCGGCGTAACAGTGAAGATTTAGATATCCCCTGCCCTTTGCAAAGAAGGAGGGTGCCAACCCCAAGATATAGGGTATATAAGGTTTATGAGCCTTATATACCCTATATCTTTTTTATAATGGCAGTCCTTTCCTCCTCCTTTCTCGGTTTATCTTCAAAAGAATAAATAACAAGCACTGTTGCTTAGTTATTTTTTTGTACATTTGCAGGTAAATAATAACGTTTAAATGGAGCCAAATGGGCAGAACCAAGCTTGCTTGGGTTATTCCATGGCGATATGTATTGATGAGCTTGCGAGTAAAAACGCACTTTTCGAAGAACGAGAAAAGAACGAAAAAGACCAACATAAAAGATAACTCAAAATGATATTACTAAGTTTCGACACCGAAGAGTTTGACGTACCCAAAGAACATGGGGTGGACATCAGCTTGGAAGAAGGGATGAAGATTTCGATAGAGGGAACAGAACGCATCCTCGATTGTCTAAAAGCTAACGATGTGCGTGCCACCTTCTTCTGCACGGGAAACTTTGCACAAAATGCTCCTCATATCATGCGTCGCATCATGGACGAGGGGCATGAGGTGGCATGTCATGGCGTGGACCATTCGGTATATCAAGCCGATGATGTGTATCGCTCGAAAGAGATTTTAGAAGAAGTGTGTGGCAGAACGATGTACGGCTATCGCCAACCGCGTATGTTTGACGTCTCCGACAACGATATTGCCAAGGCGGGTTATACCTATAACACCTCGCTCAATCCTGCTTTTATCCCCGGTCGCTATATGCACTTAAATGCTCCACGAACCTTTTTTATGAAGCAAGGGGTGATGCAAATACCTGCTTCTGTTACGCCTTGGATACGCTTCCCCTTGTTTTGGCTCTCGCTGCACAATCTTCCTCAATGGCTTTATCATGCCATGGTACGCCGCGTTTTAAATCATGATGGTTATTTCGTTACCTATTTTCATCCCTGGGAATTTTACGAATTGAATACTCGTCCCGACTTCCGTCTGCCCTTTATCATCCGTAATAACAGTGGTATGGCGATGACTGTACGATTAGTCAAGCTCATCAAGATGCTCAAAAAAGCCGGCTATCCTTTTATCACCTATCAAGAATTTGTTACGATTAAAACCGCTCAATCATGATAACATTAGCCATTGTATCGCCCTGCTACAACGAAGAAGAGGTGATTAATCACTCGGTAGAACGCCTGACACAACTCTTCAACGAGCTGACAGCTCGGAAAATAATCAGTCCGAAGAGTTGTATAGTGTTGGTCAACGATGGAAGTAAAGACCGCACATGGCAGTTGATATGCGAAGCCCAACAGCGAAACAACCGTGTGAGAGGCATCAACCTTACTAATAATGTAGGTCATCAAAACGCTATTATGGCGGGTATGATGACAGCCAAAGAGTGGGCTGATGCAGTCATCACAATGGATATCGACCTACAAGATGACCTGAACGCCATCCCAAAGATGATTGCCCTTTATGAAGATGGCAAGGATGTGGTCTATGGTGTGAAGACATGTAGAAAGGCAGACCCCTTGCTCAAACGCTATTCTGCCATGGCTTTCTATCGTCTGCAACAAGCTATGGGCGTGAAAAGTGTGTACAATCATGCCGACTTCCGGTTGATGAGCAAGCGGGCTTTGATTCTCTTGTCGCAATATGGCGAACGCAATCTCTACCTGCGGGGCATCATCCCTCAGATGGGACTGCCCGGTGCCATGGTACAAGATGTCCTCAGCGAGCGTAACGCCGGCAGCTCAAAATATACCATTAGCAAAATGTTAGGCTTGGCGTTAGATGGCATCACCTCGTTTTCTGTCAAGCCCATCCACCTTATTATACATATGGGGTTGTTCTCTATTCTTCTGAGCCTGCTCTGTGCCATGTATGTCTTATATTCGTACATCAACCACAACACGGTTCCCGGTTGGTCGTCTTTGATGCTCAGTCTCTGGTTCTTAGGCGGCTGTGTCTTGCTTTCCATCGGTGTTATAGGCATCTATGTCGGCAAGATATATATCGAAGTAAAAAACAGGCCACTGTATAACATTAGTGAGATAATAGGAGGACAGCCCTCCCCCGCCCCCTCTGAAGAAGGAAAGAATCAATAAAAACAGCATTTGGAAAGAGCATTCTCCTGACCATTGCTTTCATTCTACAGTGATGTCTGACTTCCTTCGCAGCACAAACGACGAACTCTAGAAAGTCATTAATCAAACCGTCGCAATATGAAACAAATCTTATCCCTTCTTTACCTGCCGCTTTCTATCTTCAGCGGACAGGCGTCCGACCTGCATTCGTTCAATTCTCCGGGGGCAGAACAGCAACAGCAGCAGACCATAAAGGCAGAGGCATTACCTTCGTTGCACCCCAAAGTGGAACGCAACGACATGGATTGGTTGCCCCATAATCAAGCCGGGGTGAACCTATGGCAAAAAGAAATGGACGATACCACTCATGCCTATGACGATGAGGAATTGTTCAAGACCTTACCCAAAGAACGGCAACAACGCATCTCCATGTTGATGGAAGGTAAAGGCCCATACACCCTTGGAAACGGATGCAGCTGGTATTGTGGCGGAGGAGCCGACTCCATATATGCCACTTCTCACCTTTCTGCGGCAGGAAAGCACACCTATGACCCCGGCAACATACACGATTTCAATCTTTTCACGGCATGGGCTGTGGCAGGTAACAAAGCCGTGGGGCAGCGTGTCAGCTTCCGTTTTCCTCCCCATTCACCTCGTGCCAATATCCTCAAGATATGGAACGGATATGTTAAAAGTAGGCAGTTGTGGCAGGATAATGCACGAGTGAAAGAGCTGAAACTGTATGTCAACGGCAAGCCCACCGCTCTTTTGCAGTTGGCAGATGCACCTAACCAACAAACTTTCGCCATCCAACCCCTTTCAACATTCAACAATGAACATCCGCTCATCCTGTCGTTGGAAATAACGAAGATATACAAGGGCAAGAAATATGATGATGTGGTGATAAGCGAAATCAATTTCGACGGTCTGGACGTACATTGTTTTGATGGGAACAGCAGTGTACTTATGGGCGATAAAACCACTAAAATGATACGGCAAATCAAGAATGGGGATATCGTTATGACATATGATTTCAAAACGCAGGAACTAATAAAAACCAAGGTTACACGTCTTGTTGAAGCCACACACCCTCATCTCGAAGAACTTGTTTTTGAAGATGGCACACGGATTTCTGTAACCAACGACCATCCTTTTTATACACCCGAAAAGGGTTGGTGTGCTGTTAATCCCGATAAAGCGAATAGCAATTATATACATGAAAAAGAGATACGAGAACTGCAAGTGGGCGATAAGGTGATGCAACCCCATAAAAAGGAAGCCACAAAACTACTTTCCATCACACACAAGACCACAGTAAACCCCACTTACACCATCGAAATCGAAGCAGGCAACAACTTTATAGTAAACGGACTTTTGGTCAAAACCGAGAAACCGACAGAATGATTCTCACACCCAAATAAAAGACAACATCCGATGCGGAACAGCCATTGCATTCCTCATCGGATGTTTTTATTTGTGCATTCAATATGTTTACCTATCTTCGGTTTTGTAATCTCTTGTCATCATCTCATAACTCAACTTCAACCATATCAATAAGCAGGGCAAGGCCTTGAGGGCATACTTAGTTAAGACTTCACGACGGAAGGAACGCGGGAAGAGGTCGGACGAACCCATACTCGATAGGAGAAAGGCAAAGATGATAAGTCCTAAATCGAAACTTGAACGTTTCCCAGGTGCCGACAGATACCAAAAGCAGACACCACTCAAAGCAATAATATAGGAACTCGACTCGCTACCTGTGCTGAAAAGCACCACAAAGAGCAAAACAGAAGCCAAGATACCCATTTGAAAACCGGTGTTGCGGTATTGCTTAAAACGCAAATAGGGCATAAAGAAAATAAACATCGCAGGTAGCAGCAACCACAAATCGGAATACGACGCATTACCACTGATGCGGCGAATCATACCCAATGCCGAAATATTCTGGCGGTAAGAGTCGATGTTTTCGCCATTTTTCACCAAGAGGCGGGCAAACCATTGGCCGTATTGTTCTACCACATAGTGAGGACTACTGATGAGCATAGGAGCCACAAACAGCACCACCGACCAAAAAAGCAGTGAGCCTATCAACTTCATCTTATGCCGTGAGAAGAAGAAAAACGCCAAACCCACCACACCGTAGAGTTTAACAAAAGTGCCTAAGATAATGAGAAAAGCCGCCCAAAAATCATTCTCTTTTTTAATAAGAAAGTAGGAGGCGATAACAAAACCCGCTATGGCAATGTTGAACTGCTGCATAAAAAGCGAGTTAAGAAGTGTTTGAGCACAAAACCAAAAGATAAATATTTGCTGAAGATGGGAGAGGGAGGAACGACTCACTGCCACAAACATACACAATGAGAGTGCCACCAACCATAACGTCAGACCCAACCAATGGGGCATCAAAGCAAAGGGAGCTATGACCAAAGAGAAGACAGGCCCATAATGGTTATGGTCAAAATACTCGTTGGGATAGAGTTCGTAAAGGGGCAATTGCTGAATGGTGTGCCAATAAACACCTTTGAAAATCAGGAAGTTATTGTCATTGCGATTGATTTTCAAGAATGCTGCGACAACAGGCAATATGAGCCATAAGCCCAATAAAGTACGCTTATCTTGAAAAAAAGGATGAGCAAAAAACGTCTTCAACTTACTCACTGATGTAAGATTTCTCATGTTTCTATTTTTTTACTGTTATATTTTGAGGTAAACTGATGAAACTTCTTAAGAGTCAATTCACTGCTCGAATATCTCATTCGGAATGCAAAATTATAAAAAATATTAGTTTTTTAATAACTGAGATTTAGTTTTTCTCTTGCAAAGAAACAAGAAATCATAAAAGATACAAATGTCAGCAAAATACCCACATTTCGGTATTTACTATATAACAATTATATCCTAACTTTGCAATATGTTGAAAAAGTTAGGTAACATATTCGTTTTATCGTTGCTCTCAATGATTATTGTCTTCTTGGGAGCAGGTGTTACCTTTGTACATTGTCATCATGAGGGGACCTATCGCATCATGCAGAACATGGCTAACGACCATGAAGATGACGATTGCGAACCACTTGCCGACTGCATGGGGTATGAAACGGTGGAGCTTTCTCCAACGGTTACGGCACAGTATTCCTATTTCGACTTCCATGTATATCAACCACTTTTGGTGATATATACAGAACTTTTCCAACTGTGGCAACAGCTTTTTGCTACAGTAGAACATGTCAGAGAGATAGTCCATCACGGCTTTTCATCGCCGCCGCGGCACTATCTGCAGCTCCTACGCACCTTGTTGATTTGATCAACCACGATTTCTGACGACCCGTTTCGTCGGAAACAACTTGTCGTGAGCGTGTTGACGTCTTCATTTTACATCAGTTCGGGTGATAAAGTGAACACATTAACTCGCAATGGTATTATTTATTTCAATCAACAAGAACAATTATGAAACAAAGAATTTTACTCTCCGGCGTGGCACTCACGCTGGCAGCTTATACGTTTGCAGATGACCATCAACATCTGCCAACGCCAAACGACACTCTAAAAACACATGAAATAAAAGGGCTGGAAGTGGTGGCTCGAACAGGCGGAATGCGTAGAATGGCAGGAGCCATCAATGGCATGAAGGTAGAAAAAGACGAACTCTTCAAGGCAGCTTGCTGCAACCTGGGCGAGAGTTTTACCACCAACCCGTCAGTCGACGTGAGCTACTCGGACGCTGCCACCGGGGCTCAACAAATCAAACTCTTGGGTTTGAGCGGCACATACGTTCAGATGTTGGGCGAAAATCTGCCCGCTTTCCGTGGTTCTGCTTCGCCTTTTGCCCTGCGTTATGTGCCCGGGCCATGGATGAAAAGCATACTCGTGTCGAAGGGAACATCGTCGGTAAAGAATGGTTATGAGGGTATTACAGGACAAATCAATGTGGAATATCTCAAGCCCAATGACCCAAAGAAAACCGAAATCAACCTTTTTGGGAATATAGATGGGCGATTCGAGGCGAATATCGATTTGAACCGACATTTCAAAAACAATTGGAGTAGTGTGTTGCTAGGGCATTACGAGAACGAAAGTGCAGAACACGACAGCAACAAAGACGGTTTCATGGACTCACCCAAGATACAACAGGTGAACCTGCAAAACCGTTGGCACTGGGCGAATGAACGTCAAATATTCCACGGTGGCATCAGTACGCTGCACGAACGTCGTAAAGGTGGCAACACGCGTCATCATCAGATGCCCGACATTGATCCTTTCCAAATCGGTATTTCCACACATCGCTATGAGGCATACCTCAAACATGCCTTCATTCTTAACAAAGAGCATGGCACCAATATCGCCTTTTTGGGTAATGGAGCAATACACCAAACAGATGCCGACTATGGATTAAAGGCGTATCAGGCGAATGAGAAAAACTTGTATTTGCAGGCGGCTTTTGAAACCAACTGGGGTGTTATGCACAACTTGGCTGCCGGGGCGAGCATGCAACACGACTATTTGAAGCAGGAGGTGAGATGGACGCACGACCTTACACAACAACTATCGCCCATCAACCAACGCGAAACCACTGCCGGGCTCTACGCTCAATATACCTTCAACCTCCATCATAAGATTGTGGCGATGGCGGGTTTGAGAGCCGACAACAGCAACCTATGGGGGTGGTTCGTTACACCTCGCGTACACATTAAATACCAACCCATCGACTTGGTGGGCATACGCCTATCGGCAGGAAAAGGGTATCGCACAGTGCATGCACTGGCTGAAAACCATCATCTCTTGTCAAGCGGCCGTACCATCGTGATGGACGACCTGCAACAAGAGGATGCCTGGAACTATGGCATATCTACAGCGTGGAACATACCACTATGGCGTAAGACGCTGAAACTGAATGCCGAATATTATTATACACGCTTTGGCAATCAGGTGCTATTCGACTATGACCGATCGGTTAACGCCATACATATCACCAACTTAGAAGGAAAGTCTTACTCGCACACCTTCCAGATTGACGCCACTTATCCTATTCTCGAAGGTTTGGACATCACGGCGGCTTATCGTTATACCGACGTGAAGGCTACCTATGGCGGTGTGTTGCGTGAAAAACCCCTGACAAGCAGATATAAAGGACTCTTCACCGCTTCTTATAAAACACCTTTAGGAAAGTGGCAGGTGGATGCAACCTTCCAGCTAAATGGTGGCGGTCGCCTTCCCCAATGGAGCAGTGTAGCAGGCCTTTCCACTGATGCCGACCAGCGTTATTCAGCTTTCGGACAGCTCAACGCACAGGTTACCCGCTGGTTCCGCACCTTCTCTATCTATGTAGGAGGCGAAAACCTCACCGGTTTTACACAGCAAAACCGCATCATCGACGCTCATAACCCTTGGTCAAGCACCTTCGACCCCACACTCGTATGGGGTCCCACACGCGGAGCAATGGCGTATGTGGGGGTGAGAGTAAAACTGTAACCCCTCCCGACCTCTCCCCAAAGGGAGAGGAAACCTTGGAGAATTGTCTATTTATATAAATCATTTCACATGAACAAAAAACTTTTTACCCTTGCCCTTATGTCATTGATGGCATCTTATCTTTGGGCAAAAGACATCAGGACAGCTACATTTACAACCTTGCCACAGATGCATTGCAATAGCTGCGAAACAAAAATCAAGAGTAACATCCGCTTTGAAAAAGGCGTGAAACGCATCGCTACCGATGTAGAAAAACAGCGGGTAGTCATCACTTATGATGCAGACAAAACCACTATTGAGAAACTCATCCAAGGCTTCGCCAAAATTGACTATAAGGCGGAACTCGTGGAAACCGGTAGCGTAGAGAAAGGAAAAGACAAGTCGTCGAAAAGGAAGTAGTCTTTCTTTCTATTAACCTACGCTCGGGTTCAGTTAGCCATCAGTTCGGATTATGCCGAACCGATGCTTTTATTAAGAAGTAGACCGGAGTTGGCAGGAGCGGAAAGGAAATTAGCGGACATTACCCCAAACGAGGCATACGTCCGTTATCTTCACAAACGAAGTGAATTACCCCCTGCTAATTTCCATTAACTCCTAACAAGAAAAACCATTCAACAACGCCCCATTTTAAAGACTTAACAACTTAAAAACTCCCCCATTTCTCTCGCAACTTCATTTTTTTGACGTATCTTTGTAACGTATATACAATTTTATAAAGAAAAGACATGTCATTAAAATGTGGTATAGTGGGATTGCCTAACGTGGGTAAATCTACACTTTTCAATTGTTTGTCCAGTGCCAAAGCACAGGCTGCCAACTTTCCTTTCTGTACAATCGAACCCAATGTGGGTGTCATCACCGTTCCTGACGAACGTTTGACGAAGTTGGCGGAGATAATCAAGCCGGGACGTATTGTGCCTGCAACCTGCGAGATAGTGGATATTGCCGGACTTGTGAAAGGTGCAAGTAAGGGCGAAGGATTGGGTAACAAGTTCTTGGGAAACATCCGCGAAACCGACGCTATCATCCATGTGTTGCGTTGTTTCGACGACGAGAACATCACGCACGTTGACGGAACAATCGACCCGATACGCGATAAAGAAATCATAGACACCGAACTTCAGCTAAAAGACCTTGAGACCATAGAAGGCCGTTTGGCAAAAGAACAGAAGATAGCAGCCGCCGGCAACAAGGATGCAAAGGTCAATGTGGGTGTTCTTTTGGCATATAAAGAAGTGTTGGAACAAGGAAAGAATGCTCGTAGCGTGAGCTTTGAGAGCAAAGAAGAACAACAGGCGGCACACGACCTCTTTCTTCTTACCTCAAAACCTGTGTTGTATGTCTGCAACGTAGATGAGACAGGAGCCAAGAATGGCAACGAATACAGCCGTCGTGTAGAAGAAGTGGCCCAAACAGAAGGTGCTGAGGTGCTGATTATTGCCGGTAAGACAGAAGAAGATATCGCTTCTTTGGAAACATACGAAGACAAGCAAATGTTCCTCGATGAATTGGGCTTGGAGGAGAGTGGTGTGAACCGATTGATCAAGAAGGCATATTCACTGCTCAATCTCGAAACCTATATCACCGCAGGAGAAGTGGAGGTAAGAGCCTGGACTTATCGCAAGGGTTGGAAAGCTCCACAATGTGCCGGTGTTATTCACACCGACTTTGAGAAAGGTTTTATTCGTGCCGAGGTCATCAAGTTCGACGATTACATGCAGTATGGTTCGGAAGCGGCTGTACGCGAGGCAGGAAAACTGGGCGTGGAAGGCAAGGATTATGTGGTGCAAGACGGCGATATCATGCACTTTAGATTTAACGTTTAATCCCATTATATCATCTATATAGTTGTACCAAGTAAAGCATCTGGTTTTTCTATATGACATTTTTTTGTTTCTCCAGATTCCGTATCCAGTGCCACTATATAGATTTTTCATTCCATTATAATTAATATTTCATTCCCCTATGTTACATCTTATCAATTATATTTTATGGAATCCCGACCACGAGGCATTCCGTTTGTTCGGACTTTCCTTGCGTTGGTATTCACTATGTTGGCTCATCGGTTTGGTGTTGGCATATCTTTTGGTGCAACGTTTGTATAAGGAGCAAAAGATAAAGGATGAACTTTTCGAGCCACTTTTTATCTATTGCTTCTTCGGAATACTCGTAGGAGCCAGATTGGGACATTGCTTCTTCTATCAGCCCGAGCATTTCTTGTCGAGCTGGCAGCATTTTATCGAGATCTTTATCCCCATCCATTTCATGGCCGATGGCTCGTGGAAATTTGTGGGCTACGAGGGTTTGGCATCGCATGGCGGTACCTTCGGTCTGATGGTTGCCCTCTATCTCTATTGCAAAAAGACTGGTATGAAGCTATGGCATGTGTTAGACGATATTGCCATTGCCACCCCCATCACCGCTTGTTTTATACGTTTGGGCAATCTGATGAACTCTGAAATCATCGGAAAGACCACCGATGTGCCTTGGGCTTTTATCTTTGAACGAATCGATATGATGCCCCGCCACCCCGGACAGTTATATGAAGCCATGGCATACGCCTTGTTCTTCTTCGTGGGATGGTACTTCTACCGCAAGCATCCACAACGTGTGGGCAGCGGTTTCTTCTTCGGCTTGTGCCTCTTCCTCATCTTTACTTTCCGCTTTTTCATCGAATATACCAAGGACATACAGGTAGATTTCGAGCAAGGAATGATGTTCAACATGGGGCAACTCTTGAGTATTCCCTTTATCATCATCGGCATTGTCTGTATGAAAGGCGGCAATTGGATGAAGAAGATTGAGCTTTAAAGAACGTTTTTGTGCAGCCAGATGAGCAGAACCAAGCTTGCTTGGGTTATGCCATGGCGGTTAAACGCACTTTTTGAGGAATGAGAAAAGAACGTTTAAATCAAGCCAAATAGGCAGAAAAAAATGATTAAGGAAATCACACCGGGCAGCCCCATCAGTCCCGGCGGACAAGTACGGTCAACCCACCTCAATCAATCAAGAACAATACATAAACCTTTCCACTCTCCCATACTTATGAGTGGATGATACTTATCTCTATATGAAACAATCTTTAATTATTGCATTATTAGCGTTGTCGACAGCCGGAATGGCTCAGATTCGACAAGAAGTGAACCTAAAAAAATGGAATTTCACCCGCGACGGACAAGCGTGGGAGCAGGTAGATGTGCCACACGACTGGGCAATAAAAGGCCCATTTGATGCGAAATGGGATGCTCAATACCTCGCCATTGTGCAAGATGGCATGGAGAAGCCCTTGGCTCATACTGGTCGTTCGGGTGGTTTGCCTTGGCTGGGCGAAGGACAATATCGCACCACCTTTACCCTTCCTAAGAACGCTAAGCACACAGAGATACATTTCGATGGTGCGATGAGCGAACCCATTGTCTATGTCAACGGGCAGGAAGCGGGTCGTTGGATGTATGGCTACAATGCTTTTCGCTTGGATATCACTCGTTTTGTGAAACCGGGTAACAACGAAGTGTTGGTAAAACTCAACAATTTGGAAGAGAGTAGCCGATGGTATCCCGGTGCCGGCCTTTATCGTCCTGTTAGCCTTACCTTTACTTCCGAGGCACGCATCGACCCTTGGGGAACCTTCTTCCGCACCCAATCGGTAAATGGAAAGCAAGCCAAGCTCACAGTAGACAGTAAGATTAACGCCGACAAACCTTTGAAAAAACTCACCACTAAGGTTAGTTTGCTCGACAAAAACGGCAGAGTGGTGGCTCAACAGACAATGACACCCGATGCCGAAGGCAAAACTTTGGCACAGATGGAGGTGAAGGATGCCCAACTCTGGAGTCCCGAATCGCCTTATCTCTACACCTTGAAGACCGAGCTGTATCGTGGCAAAAAGTTGATGGATTGCACCACACAAAAGGTCGGAATACGCACCCTCGCCATCACAAAAGAACATGGTTTCCGGTTCAATGGTGTGTCGCGTAAGTTCAAGGGCGTATGTTTGCACCACGACCTCGGCCCTCTTGGCGTGGCTCTTAACAAGGCGGCACTCATCCGACAGATAAAAATCATGAAAGATATGGGTGCCGATGCCATTCGCACCTCACACAACATGCCGTCCCAAATGCAAATGGAGGTGTGCGACTCGATGGGTATGATGGTCATGGCAGAGAGTTTCGACGCATGGAAAGAGGCGAAAGTGAAAAACGGATACAATCGTTTCTATGACGAATGGTGGCAGAAAGACCTCACCAATCTCATCCTCGGACACCGCAACCACGCTTCTATCGTGATGTGGAGTATAGGCAACGAGATTCCCGAACAATGGAACAAGGAGGGGGCGGCTCGTGCCAAAGCCATGACAGAGTTTTGCCATAGCCTTGACCCCACACGCACCGTAACCTGCGGAGGCGATAATCCCAAAGCCAACACCGAATGTGGTTTCTATGCAGCCTTGGACGTTCCGGGCTTTAACTATCGTGTTCACCTCTACGAAGAATTAATCGACCGCCAACCTCAAGGCTTTATCCTGGGTTCTGAAACCTCATCGGCAGTCAGCTCGCGTGGTGTCTACAAATTCCCTGTGGAAGAGAAAAACATGGCGACTTACGACGACGGACAATGTTCTTCATACGATGTTGAAAAGGTGTCGTGGGGAAGTTATCCCGACGAAGACTTCGCCAAGCAAGACGACCTGACCTATACCATCGGTCAGTTTGTATGGACAGGTATCGACTATATCGGCGAACCTACTCCTTATTATGCTTATTGGCCCTCGCGAAGCAGTTATTTTGCACCGGTCGACTTAGCCGGTTTGCCCAAAGACCGCTTCTATCTCTACCGCTCGGTATGGAACACCGACGATGCCACCCTTCATATCTTGCCCCACTGGACATGGCCCGGACGCGAAGGAGAGGTAACTCCTGTGCAATGCTACACCAGCTATCCCGAAGCCGAACTTTTTGTTAATGGAAAGAGTCAGGGACGTTTGAAGAAGAATAAGAATAGCAAGCTCGACCGCTATCGCCTGCGTTGGAACAATGTGGTTTATCAACCCGGAGAAATAAAGGTGGTGGCTTACGATGCCAACGGCAACAAGGCGGCAGAAAAGACCGTAAGAACAGCAGGCAAACCTGCCGGTGTGAAGATTGAAGCCGACAAGCAACAGCTCGCGGCTGATGGTGAAGACTTGATTTATTACACCGTAACATTGGTAGACAAAGACGGCAACGAATGTCTCAACGCCAATGATGATGCAACCTTTGAGGTAAGCGGTGGTGCCGACTTTAAGGCTGTTTGTAATGGTGATGCCACATCTCTCGAGATGTTCCACCTGCCCCAAATGAAGTTTTTTAACGGACAATTGGTCGTTACCGTACAAAGTAACGGCAAGAAAGAGTCTGTGAAGTTGAAGGTTAACGTACCTCAACTCAACATCAGCGGTACGTCATTGTAAAGACATCACCCCCAACCAGGGGTAAAAAAACAAGTTGGCGAGTTAACAAGTAAACAAGTAAGTTGCTCCATCCAAACATACCTATCGAATGGTTTTATGGAGTTTTTACTGATTCCACACCTGCTTCTGCCGAGCAAGGAAGAGCAAGGAAACATCTACTTGTTAGCTCGCCAACATCGTCACTTCTCAACCAACGACAGATATTTTAAGCAACGACACACATTTTTTAAGAGCAACGACATACACAACCATTCACGACTCTAACGAATAAGCATTATTTGTTGTGTTCTGTTGTGTATGTCGTTGCTCTTAAAAAATGTGCCATGTTGTGTGTGTATTGTTGCTGCATAAACGCACTTTTCTATAAACGAGAAAAGAACAATCCAATTGGACTAAAAACACATCGAAACCAACATGCCCAAGGTCATGTTGTGCATATTCTTACTACTGTATTCGTTGGGCGGTGGCAAGAGTGAATAGTCGAGAAAACCTTTCAGTCTGAGATGTCTCCTTACATGATAGCTCAGCGAGACACCTGTTCCCCCGGCCCATCCCTTGTTACCCTTAATATCATGTTCGCCGGTTGAAAAGGTGGAATGGCATGCTCTCCCCGCCAAGAGCTTGCTGCCTACAGCCCAACGCCTACTCAAGGGAAAATTGAAATAAGGTCCTCCCATGAGTGTAAAAAAATTGAGCGTGGGTTCTAAAGCCTGTTTATCATCAACGATAACATGGAGATTGGACACTGTAAATAGTCCGCCCACACCCCAATAACGATTCAAGAAGTAAGCCCCCTCCAGCCCGGCTGTTGTTCCTTGCGTGGTTGTATAATTCACACCTACAGAAGTAGGATAGTTACTCAAGGGAATATGAAAACCCATATACAAGCCGGCAAACGAGGGTTTGCATTCAACCATTTCATAATAGTTCTTGGTATCTTCAAAATAAAGTCCCTTGTCTTTGCATATAAGGTCGGCAATCCAATAGCCAAGTTCCACACTTAAGATACCGATACCTGCACCCACCAGCACATCGCTCAACCAATGCTTGTCGTTGGCAATACGCATCAGCCCGGTGGCAGTGGCACTGGTATAAGCTCCGATACCCACCCACGGACTTAAATGCCCATACTCTTTATTCAGCATCGTTGCCGCCATAAAAGCCGTGGCGGTATGTCCCGAGGGAAAACTGTTATTGTCCGACAAGTTGGGACGAGGCGAATGAATCGTATGTTTCATGGTATTAACCGTACCAGCCATAATACCTGCCGAGATAGCATCACTAATGAGCATTCGCTTCCACGAGCTTCTGCCTCTCACACCGGCAACCTTCATGCCTATCAGAGCAGCAAAAGGCAGATACTGACTAAAGTTATCTTCCTTCCGGCGAAAATCGGGAATATACGAATTCCTTAATAGTCTAAACTCTCGGTCATAACCTCTTTCGATAAGTCCTGCAGCAATGAGCGGCACACCTAAATAGGTGGCTTTGAACCATCGTTTGTCAGCCAGCCCGTCCAACCACCTTCCTCTCGCACAAGGTTTAAAAGACACGGTATCGGGAACAGACAAAGCGTCGTAAGACAGGGGTGCTGTGGCATGAGAGATATTGACAACCGAACAAGAACGGGCATCTGAGGCATCGGCGGCAACGGATGTATAGGAAGCCGATACACTATCGGCAACGTTGTCGCTGCCTTGTGCTTGTAGGGAGATTGACACTGAAATAAGGGCTGTAACAGCCAATAATATCTGTTTCATTTTCTCGTAAATGGGGTTAATTGCTGTTCATGGGCAGAACAAAACCTAAGATACTGAAAGTCGTTTCGCTATCTTTTGCCCGGTAATTCAGACTATGTTGCTTTTCAATTAAGACTAAATTCCTCAACGATTCAGCCTCAATCCCTCAACAATTCAGCCTCAACTGAAAAGCGTTTCAGCCCACGAGGGGGATGAAAAGCTGACCTTTCGCTTAGCGAGATACCACCTTAAAGACATCTTGATAGCGTTGTTGATCTTTTAACAGCTTCACGGCTTCGCTCATCTGCTTATCGTCGATAAGCGAGTTTTGTATGCCTCCTTTTTGGAAATAATAAGCGGTGGCAATATCGTGCGAAATCACTCGCTTAATGGCTTCTTTGTTAAAGTCGAGGTCTTTGGCAAGGTTATGCTGCAGTTTCTTTTCCAATTGCTCAAACTCAGCCTTGGCATCGTCATAATAACCCTCCAATTTGGCAATCTTCACCAACGACTTCAAGAGTCTGCCACTCTCACGGTCGTATTTAAAACCGGCCTTCACCACACGCTGTTTAAACTCCTCGAAGTCGGCATCGGTAATGGAAAACTCATGAGCAGGTGCAATGGTGGGATGGGCAGCGATATAATCCAGTTCGTAATTGAGCAACAACTCGTTAGAGTCTCTCACCCCTGCAAGATAATAAACGAGGTTCGACATCGAGTCGGGTTGCACCACCACGTCGGGCTGTATACCTCCGCCGTCGCGTACTTCACGCCCTTTGGCTGTATAAAATGTCTTTGTCAAGCTGTCGGGAATAACCTCCGAGTCGTTGGCTTTACCCTGTTTGTAGTTGATAGCCTGAATACATCTGCCACTGGGAATATAATATTTGCTGGTGGTGAGCTTGAGCATACCATTATAAGGCATGTCCATGGTCATCTGCACCAAACCCTTTCCGTAGGTTTTTGTGCCGAGAACAACGGCTCTGTCCAAATCTTGCAAAGCACCGGCAGTAATCTCACTGGCACTGGCCGAGTTGTTATTTACCAACACAACGATAGGCATAACGGTGTCGATAGGTTCGACAGTGGTTTTATAATCGCGGTTGGCACGTTCCATCTTACCACGGTTGGATACCACCAATATGCCTTTTGGAACAAACATATTGACGATATTGACCGCCTCTTGCTCCGAACCGCCTCCATTGTTGCGGAGGTCGAGAACAAGCGAAGTCATGCCCTTTTGTTTCATTTCCACAAAAGCCCTTCGCACATCACGCGAACAATTTTCGGTAAACGACGAGAGATTGATATAGCCCACGCCCTCTTTTTGCAGTCCATAATAAGGCACGGCAGGCGTCTGAATAGCCTTTCGGGTAATCTTAAACTTATGAATCTTGTTTGTAGAAGGGCGTTTGATCTTGAGAATAAAACTTGTTCCTGGGTCGCCACGCAGGTGATCGCTCACATAGTCTTGTGCTTTGGCGGTCATATCCTTATCGTCAATGGCAAGAATAATATCGCCCTTCTTCAGTCCTACTTCTGCAGCCGGCATATTCTCGTAAGGCTCTTGTATGATAACTCGCTTGAGCTGCTGGTTATAAGAAATCACCGAACCGATGCCGCCATACTTGCCTGTAATCATAAATTTAAAGTCTTTCATCTTATCTTGGGGATAATACACCGTGTAAGGGTCCAGACTTCGCAGCATGGCATCAATGCCACTCACCACCGCTTGCTGTGCGTCGATGGTGTCGACATACATCAAGTCGAGATGCTTATATATGGTGTTGAACACGTCTAAGTTTTTGGCTGCCTCAAAATTGTGGTCAGCTCCCTTCTGGGCAGTGGCAGGCAAGAGAGCCCAACCCAACAACCAACTCAATAGTATTTTCTTCATTCTGATGTGATGTAAAAAGAACAATTTCGCGTAAATAATGACTAAAATTGACTGAACATTGACCGAAATCTCCACCCCACTATAGATGAAGCCATCAATTTAGCCTGCATTACTTATACAAAAGTACGATTTTATGATTTGAAAGCTGTCCCATCACCTCGTTTTTTATTATATTTTATTCATTCAATAAAATTTTTCCGCAAAATACTTGCAGGTTTCAAAAAAACGATATACCTTTGCACTCGCAATCAAGCAACATGCTTCAGTAGCTCAGTTGGTTAGAGCACCTGACTGTTAATCAGGGGGTCGTTGGTTCAAGCCCATCCTGAAGCGCCAAAACGGAAATCCTGCAAACAAGGGTTTCCGATATTTTTTTTTGCCATAAATAAACGTTTTGTCAAACCAGATGAGCAGAGTCAAACTTGTTTGAACTATGCCACGGCGGAACGGGATGATGGACTTTATTCCGGCAACGACACACACAAATTATCACAACAAATAATATCAACTCCTTAGAGTCGTGAATAGTTGTTTGTGTCGATGCTCTTAAAAAATAAATTGCGTGTATCGTTGCTCTTAAAACAACTTCAGCTACAACACACACAAATATACCCAACGAACCTCCACATTGAGCTGTTCAGTAGTCATTCCTATTTCTTAATATTCATTAATAACACTGCCAAAATGTCGAGCTGGCGTGTTTTTGCATTAAATTTGTATGAAAACATCATAAAACTATCGGAATGCGACGAGCAAAAAGATAGAAAGAAGAGAACTCACAAATTATAACAAAACAAAGAATAAAAACAATGGAAGTACAAGAACTTGAAAGAATGATCAGAGAAAAAGAAGGAATGCTCTCGTTGGCTTTCCCCGCTCTCATGCGTAAAGTATATGTGTGGATGTCGTTCGCACTGCTCATTACAGGTATCATGGCCTATGGTGTGGCAGAATCTCCGGCCTTGATGCAAACTATTTTTAGCAATAAGCTGGTGTTCTGGGGTATCATCATCGCACAATTTGCCTTGGTTTTTGGTATCTCCGGAGCGATTAACCGATTATCATTGCCCATCGCTACCCTACTGTTTGTGGCCTATGCGTCACTGAATGGCATTATCTTCTCATCGATTTTTGTTATTTACTCTACGGCCGTCATCGCTAAAGTGTTCTTTATTACTGCAGGAACATTCGGTGCCATGTCGCTCTATGGCTATTTTACCAAAGCCGACTTGTCGGGTATGGGCAAAATATTGATGATGGCATTGATTGGCTTGATTATCGCCACTGTGGTGAATATCTTCCTCAAAAGTAGTGGTTTGGAAATGATTTTAAGCTATGTGGGCGTACTTATCTTTGTGGGATTGACCGCATGGGACACACAAAAGATTAAGATGATGTTGGCACAATGCCAAGACATGAACGAGGAAGCACAGAAAATTGCCCTATTGGGAGCATTCACCTTGTACCTCGATTTCATCAACCTCTTTATCTACCTGCTCCGCATTTTTGGAAGAAAAGAATAAGGAAAAGAGGCTTATCGCGAATCAATAGTAGCGATAATAAAGCAAGAAAAGGAGGAAAATGTGTATTTGTAACACATTTTCCTCCTTTTCTTGCTTGGCTCAGCCCACCGGTTCCTCTCGTCGATGGGTCTGTCAACCATCGGCTTCTACCCTATCGCAAAACAATTTCGCAGTTGTCCAAGCTCTCCACTGTTGCCAAGGCTTCGTATCGTATGCCTTGCTCACGCAAGGTGTCGCCACCTTTCTGGAAGGCTTTTTCGATGATAAAGCCCATGCCTTCGAGCTTGCAACCCGCCTTTTTGCAGAGATCAATGACACCCATCGAGGCGTTACCGTTGGCCAAGAAGTCGTCGATAAAAAGCACATGGTCGTCCTTGGTCAAATAATCGCCACTGATACACACCGTATACTGACGGTCTTTGGTAAAAGAGTGAACCACCGAAGTAAGCATATTCTCCATTGTTTTGGGTTCTTTCTTCTTGATGAAGACCACCGGCAATTGCATGATATAGCCCACCAAGATAGCAGGGGCGATGCCACTGGCTTCGATGGTTACAATCTTATTGATGTGGCAATCGGCAAATAAGGCTGCAAACTCCTTTGCCACCTCCATCATTAAGTTGGGATCCATCTGATGGTTGATAAAGCTGTCTACTTTCAATATGCCTCCGGGGAAGCATTTACCGTCTTGAAGTATACGGGTTTTTAGTTTGTCCATTATAGAAACTGTTAGAGAATTTTTAGTAATTTATTCACATCTCTTATCTGAAAATATAAGACTTATACACCCTATATAACCTGATAGGGCGTATAAGGCTAAAATTTCAACTCCACGGAAAGCAACGACCGCTGTTCGTCGCTTTACAAGCGAGGCAAAGCGATGAAGCCGAGGGAAGTTTGTTCTCCCTACTTCTTCTCTCCCACCAAATTCAACAAGGCATTGGTGATGATGGCAGTAAGACCACCGGTGGTGATACCCGATGAGAAGATAGTGCGAACGCTTTCGGGGAATTGTTGTAATATCTGCGGCATTAACTCCACACCCATACCCAGCGACAGACTCGCTGCAATGACCAACATGGCTTTGCGGTCAAGATTCTGGGATGCAACGATGCGAACACCTGCTGCTGCAACAGTACCGAACATCAAGAGAGTGGCTCCGCCCAACACCGGTGATGGCATGAGCGAGAATATGATACCTACGATAGGGAACAAGCCCAAGATAACGAGCATACCTGCTATAAAATAGCCCACATACCTACTGGCAACGCCTGTGAGCTGAATAATTCCATTGTTTTGTGCAAAGATTGAGTTGGGGAACGAACTGAAAACACCTGCTATCATCGAGTTGATACCATCGGCCAAGACACCGCCCGACACACGCTTAACATATACATCGCCCTTTACAGGCTCACCCGACACCATCGAATTGGCTGTCACGTCGCCACTAGCCTCAATGGCAGTAACCAGATAAACCAAGCCCACGGCAATGATAGACGACACATTGAAGTCCAAGCCTTCCTTAAAAGGCACAGGCACATAGAATGCTTCTACATCAGAAAGGGCCAAAGCATCAAAGTTCACCATACCCATAGCCAACGCCACGAGATAACCGATGAGTACGCCCGAGAAGATGGAACTCATACGGATATACTTGTTCTTACTGCAGTTGAGCAACATCACACTGAACAACACGATGCCTGCCACGATGAGATTGCTCATATTGCCAAAGTCGGGATCGGCAGGATTACCGCCTCCACACGACATTACACCGGCTTTAATCAAGCTCAAACCGATGAGCATTACCACCACACCGCTCACCAAAGGCGTAATGATGCGTTGCAGATACTTAAACGAATAGCTCATCACCATTTCGATAGGAGCCGCAGCTATACATGCACCAAAAATAAGAGGAAGACCACCTGCATTTCCAATGGCAATGATGGGGCCTATAAAAGAAAAACTCGTGCCTTGCACACAAAGCAGACCACAGCCCACAGGGCCAATCCGCCTACATTGTATAAAGGTGGCAACACCCGAGATAAAAAGAGACATTGAAACTAAAAAGCCTGTTGTAGCTAAATCCATATCCAACGCCTTAGCAATGATAAGCGGCGGCGTGATGATGGCAACAAAGATGGCTAACAGATGCTGCACGGCAGCAAAGAGCGTGTCACGCAATGGCGGCTGGTCATTCACACCATAAATCAAACCCTTGAGTTGTTTTTCTTGATTTTCCATAAATAGAGAGTTTATGGCATACAAAATTACAATTTTCTTGAAAAACACACAAAAAATATTTCTTTTTCTTTTGAGTTAATGGGAGTTAACTCACTTCGTGATGAAGTGAACGGATGCATGCCTTGCTTCTTCATCTTGTCAAAGCACAATAACCCATGTCCGTCTTTCCTCTTCTACTCCTGCCAACTACCACTCTTCCCTTTTATTGTCTACGCTGAAAGTTTCATTGTTTTATATGCCGCAAATACTGCAAAAAAAGATGACAGACATTCTTTCGCACCACAATTTAGGCTGAATGGCTGTGCATTGCAGTCTAAATTGGAGAGCAATTCAGCCTCAACTGCATGACAGTTAAGACTGAATTGCTCCTTCAACGATGATGTGTTATCGACTTAGGAATAAGAAAAGACGACCTTAGAGACAAGACAAAATGAAATCAGGGACAAGAGCAATGGACTTAGGGATAAGATAAATTGGCTTTAGGGGGTAAGATAGGACATGGGTGATGTCCTCTTATCCTATCACCTTCACGACCAGTTCATCGCCTTCTTCCTTCGCCTTCTCCACTCTCGCCTTACCGCCTTTTCTCAACTCGCCATACAATATTTCACGAGTAAGGAGAGGTTTGAGAAGACCGGCAATGGCACGATCCATCTCTCTTGCACCATATTGAGGCGTAAAGCCACGTTCTAACAACAACTCTTCCACCTCGGGGGCGAGGGTCAACTCTATTTTTTGAGCCACTAACTTAGCGTGCAATTCGCCCAATTTCTTTTGCATGATGAGTTGTGCCATGGGTCTGTCCATGTCGCGGAAGACCACGATAGACGACAGGCGGTTGATAAATTCGGGTTTAAAGGTTTTCTTTACCTGTTGCAACATTGCCTCTCCACGGCTTACATTACCTGCAAACCCTATGGCTGCCTGCGAAGCATACTGAGCACCGGCATTACTGGTCATGATGAGTACCACATTGCGGAAGTCGGCTTTCTGCCCCTTATTATCGGTGAGTTTGGCATAATCCATCACCTGCAAGAGGATGTTATAGATGTCGTGATGAGCTTTTTCAATCTCGTCGAGCAGCAAAACACAGTTGGGCGACTTACGGATTGCATCGGTAAGAAGTCCGCCATCTTCGTAGCCCACATATCCTGCGGGCGAGCCGATGAGCTTGGCCACAGCATGCTTTTCTGCATATTCACTCATATCGAAACGCACCAACTCGATGCCCAACTCCTGTGCCAAGACCCTTGCCACCTCGGTTTTGCCCACACCTGTGGGTCCCACGAAGAGCAACGACGCCAACGGCTTGTTGTCGTCCATCAGTCCGGCTTTCGCCATTTGCACGGCTTCCACCACCGCATCCACCGCCTTATCCTGCCCGTAGATGCGGCTTTTGATGCGTGGCAGCAAGGTTTTGAGCGTCTCGTTGCTTTCTTCTTTCATCGCCTCGGCATTGATTTTGCACACCTTTGCCAATATTTCGTTAATCAATTTCTCGTCTACCGTCTGCCCGGCACTGTCTTGCGGATGCAGCTGACGATAGGCACCGGCCTCATCGATGAGGTCGATGGCTTTGTCGGGCAGAAATCTGTTGCTGATCAACTTCGCACTCGAACGCACCGTAAAGTCGATAACGCCGGGCAAATAGGTGACATGGTGAAACTCCTCGTATTTTTCTTTCAAACCGTTAACAATCTCAACGGCTTGTTCGATGGTGGGTTCGGCAATGTCAATCTGCCGGAAACGTCTTACGATGCCCATACTCTTGGCAAAATAGCGATTGTATTCGGCATAGGTGGTAGAACCGATAAAGCGTATTTTCCCGCTTTCTAAATAAGGTTTCAGAATGTTGGAAGCATCCATCGAGTTTTCGCCTATGCTGCCAATACCCACAAGATTGTGTATCTCGTCGATATAGACTATCACATTATCGAGTTTCTCCATCGCATTCATCACCTCGGTAATACGTTTCTCGAAGTCGCCCCTATACTGCGTGCCGGCCAGCAATGCCGCCAGGTCCAACTGATAAATCTGACAGCCTTTCAATCGTTCGGGTACATCTCCCCTCTCAATCATCGCCGCCAAGCCATAGATAACAGCCGTTTTACCCACACCCGGTTCGCCCACATACAGGGCGTTGTTCTTGTCTTTTCTACAAAGAATCTGAATGGTTCGCTCCAGCTCCGCCTCTCTGCCGATGAGCGGATTGTGGTTCATATAGGTTTGATTAAGACAAGAGAGATAAGGAGCTTTCAGAACGAGGGATTCTTCTTGCCCCTCCGGACTGAACATACCCGTCAGGCGTTCGTATTCTTCTGCATCGAAAGGCTCAATATCGTAATTGTCTTCTTCCTCTTCTTCGTCATCCATGAGGTATTCCAACTCATCGATAAAGGCATTGGATGAGGCCGAATAATTGCTGTCATCTTCGTATATACCGATTAAACCTACTATCAGCGTGGTCAAGTCTTCTCCTGCAACCTCTTGAAGAAAACAGAGAGCATAAGATTCTTCCAACCCTGAAATGGCCGCCATCATATAGCATACACTGATATTTTCTGCCTCCGATTCCTTGGTTATATGATGGGCCAGACGGCACAACTGTCTCAGCTGCAGCGAATATACGGGTGTATAATTGAAAGATGCAGGCACTTTCTCCAATCCTTCAATATAGTCGGAGAGCTTTTGTCGCAATGCAACATGGTCGTATTTTAAGTCGGAAAAGATTTTGACACACTCTTCCTGGTCGAGCATTGCCAATAAAAGATGTTCGGGAAGAACAAACTCATTGTTATGTATCAGACAATAAGTATAAGCATGATTAAACGCCTCGGCACCCTTAGCCGAATATCTCCACTTTGTCATTGTTTGGCAGGTTGACAGGTTAGACGTAGGGGGAAATGAGCACGACGAGCCATATCGGTAGCCCGCTCTATTTTAGATAAGGCTATATCGTAAGAGTAGATACCTACCACAGCCAACCCCGTCTGATGAATGGTAAGCATCAGGGCTTCGGCCTCGGATGTTTTCTTAAAGAAAACCTTTTGCAATACATCCACGACAAAGTCCATCGTGGTAACGTCGTCGTTATGCATAATTACTTCATAGTTGCGTGGTTCGGCAGTCTTCACTTGCTCACGCTCTTTTATTCCTATTTGTTCTTTTGCCATAATTACCACAAAATTAGTGGAAAGGCAAGAGAAAACAAAATAAAAAAGCCTAACTTTGTCTACTCTCCATCAGACACCTGCTATGAGGCAGCACATTGACGGAGACCCTTTTTCAAGACAGGTTGCCAACTCGCAACCTCGGACAATGAAGCGATGACATTCCTTGGGAAAGTAAGGCAAACACAGAAGATAACACAATGAAAGGCAAGACCACAAACAACGAAGACAAGAAGCAAGACCTTTATTCGGCCAACGACATAGGCGGAGACGCTCTTTTTATTACCCCCGACGAGCTGTTCGAGCGGGTTGCCCTTATCCTCGATATGGCAGAGAGCCACGACGGCCATGTGAACAAACTGTTGCACGAAACCTTGGTGCTGACGTGCAGTGCGGGACTGAAAGATGCCGAACAGTCGTTTGGCAATCTTTTTTCTCAGGTCGACTATCTGTGCAAGCTCCATCGGGTGTTGCCGAGCGATGTTCTTGCCATTCAGAATATGAGAAGGGCAGGAAATAAGAGTGAGAAGCTGACAGCCGAAGAGGCGGGTTATCATTGTCGAGCCTTGTGTCTGTTTATCTCGGCAGTGTTCTCCGTAAGCATCCCTGCCCGGATTTCTCCGCGTATTCCGCATGTCAACCAACCCAAAGAGGTCTCCAAGCACATCGACTATCGCTGCTTGCGGTGCATCGTCAAGACATGGAACGGCGAGCGGATGCTGGTGGAGCTTGACCACAACGACAGCGAAGAGCGGGTAGAGGTGGACTATTCGGCAGACGAACATCAATATCTTAACGAACTGTTGAGAGAGGGGATGCAGCTTAATCTCTTGGATTGTGCCACAGAAGGCAGGGTGTTGCAGCCCTCGCTCGTGGTGGTAGAACCCGACTTTCTCGTCGATATCAGCTCTATTGCCCGCTGTTTTACCGATTATGGTCATCATCCCTTGGCATACACCATCAACAAAATGTCGCCCCAAGCCAACTCGCAAGCCATCCTTATCGGTAATTTCGCCGGCATGGCTCTCGACGACATGATACATCAAACAGAAGGTTACGACTGGCGACAAACCTTTACCAAGAGTTTTCAACGCAGTGCCTTGGAGTACAGTTCATGCCCCGACCTCAACGCCAAGGAAGATTTCAAGACGGTGGCGATGAGTCAGGCGGAGAATATTCGGCATATCGTAGACCGGCTTTTCCATCCCGAGAAAGACGGTTTCGACCGCTCCAAGGCTATCCTCGAGCCCTCGTTTGTGTGCGAACAATTGGGTTTGCAAGGACGTGTCGACTTGATGACGACCGATTTTCGCTTGCTTGTGGAGCAGAAATCGGGGGCTAACTTTAATATTCAAAGTCAGCGACCTAACGAGTATGGCAGTTTTCAGAAGGAAGAGCATTATGTGCAGTTGCTGCTCTATTATGGTGTGTTGCGACATAATTTTCAGTTGAACGACCGCAAGATTAACACTCGTCTGCTCTATTCCAAATATCCCTTACCGGGCGGTTTGGTGGTGGTGAGCTATTATCGCCAACTCTTTCATGAAGCCATCCAATTGAGAAATAAGCTGGTGGGAGTGGAATTTGACATTGCCACCGAAGGCTTTGAGAGTGTGATAGACGAATTGCAGCCCGACACGCTGAACGAAAAGGCATTGAGAACCAATTTTTTCTTGCAGTATATCCAACCCCGGTTGTCGGCCATCACCGAACCGCTGCACCATCTATCGCCCTTGGAAAGAGCCTATTTTTGTAGGATGATGACCTTTATCTATCGCGAACAACTGGCGTCAAAAGTGGGTTCACGCGAGGGAAAAGGCAACAGCGGCGCCGACCTATGGAACATGCCTGTGGCTGAAAAACAAGAAACGGGCAACATCTTTACGCAACTGAAGATAGAAAAGATTGTGTCGTCGGCAGCCTTTAACGGCTTAGACACCGTTACACTCTCTATGCCCGACCAAGGCGAAGACTTCCTTCCCAACTTCCGCCGGGGAGACATGGTCTATCTCTATGCCTATCAAGAAGACAGCGAACCCGATGTGCGACGCAGTATTCTGCACAAAGGCACGCTCACCGAGATAACAAGCAGGCAGGTGGTGGTGCATCTGCACGATGGTTTGCAAGATGCTTCTATTCTGACCCAACATGCCTTTTATGCCATAGAGCATGGCGGTAGCGATGTGGGGTCGACTTCGGCAGTGAAAGGTATGCATCGTTTTATCACGGCATCAGCCGACAAACGCTCGCTACTTCTGTCGCAACGTGAGCCACGAGTGAACCCATCGCTACAGCTCACCCGAAGTTATCATCCCAACTACGATGATATATTGCTGCAAATAAAGCAGGCACAAGACTATTATCTGTTGGTGGGTCCGCCCGGAACAGGCAAGACGTCGATGGCCCTGCAGTTTATAGTGAAGGAAGAATTGGCGATGACAGAGACAGAGAAAGGGGCAGAGCTATCGGAAGGGGCAGACCCTTCAGACACGTTCGACCCATCCGGCCGTTTGGGAAAAAGCATGCAAAAGCCCGGTTCGTCGGCTGCTATCCTCCTCATGTCGTACACCAACAGAGCGGTGGACGAGATTTGCGAGATGCTCTGTGGCAGTGGTATCGACTTTATCAGGATTGGCAATGAATATACCTGTGACGAACGATTTAAGCCCTATCTCATAGAAAAGGCGGTGAGCGATGCACCCCGACTCGATGCCATTCGACAGAAAATAGCCGCCGCAAGGGTGTTTGTGGGTACGACGTCGACCATCATTTCGCGGTCTTATCTCTTCTCTTTAAAACATTTTTCATTGGCTGTTGTCGACGAGGCTTCACAGATTCTTGAGCCTAACCTCATTGGTCTGCTCACTGCCCATATCCCTTGTCGCACCCATCCTCATGCTACGGCATCGATAGATAAATTTGTTTTGATTGGCGATTATAAGCAGTTGCCTGCCGTGGTGCAGCAAAATGGCAGAGAGGCAATGGTGGACAATCCCTTGCTGGTGGATATCGGACTGACCGATTGCCGCCATTCGCTCTTTGAACGATTGATTCGATGGGAGAAACGCATGGGAAGAACGAGCTGTATGGGTGTACTTCGCCGACAAGGACGTATGCACCCCGACATCGCAGCCTTTCCCAATCGTATGTTTTATGCCGACGAGCAGTTGGACATCGTGCCGTGCAAGCATCAAGAAGAAACGGGCCTCAACTATTTGTTGCCACCCGAAGACGAGACAGACTCTTTGTTACAACAACACCGTATGCTCTTCTTCCCCTCGCCCGCCTGTCGACAACCGCAACTCTCGGATAAGGTGAATACGGCCGAAGCCGCTATTGTAACAGACTTGTTGCGTCGCATCCACCGCTTCTATGGCAAGGATTTTGATGCCGACAAGACCGTGGGGGTGATTGTGCCTTATCGCAATCAGATAGCGATGATACGCCGGGAGATTGAACGTCTCAACATCCCTGTCCTCAACCATATCACCATCGACACCGTGGAACGTTATCAAGGGTCGCAACGAGAGGTGATTATCTACTCGTTTACCATACAAAATCGTTATCAACTCGACTTCCTCACAGCCAATTGCTTTGAAGAAAACGGGCGTATCATCGACCGCAAACTCAACGTGGCACTCACCCGGGCCCGACGCCAGATGATACTTACAGGACATGAAGAAACCTTGAGGTATAACAGATTATTTGCTGAATTGATACGGACTTTACCCAGACCTTCAGAAGGAGGGAAAACTAACACAAACATATAGGGCATACAAGGCTTATAAGCCCCATATGCCCTATACCATATAATATGTTTCATCTATGTTCTCCCCTTCTTCGGATGCATCGGTCGCTGTTCGCTGTTACTATAGCGAGAGAATTGAAAAACAGCAGTAAAGCAAAGCAATGAATCGGGGAAGGAGGTCAAAACATCTCACTCACCCTTCTCACTCCTGCCACCAACGCATCCACTTCTTCACGCGTGTTGTACAAACCAAAAGAGGCACGGACGGTACCCGGAATGCCTAAACGCTGCATAAGAGGCTGGGCACAATGGTGTCCAGTGCGAACGGCGATACCCAAGCGGTCGAGTAATGTACCCATATCAAACGAATGGATGTCGCGAACCAAGAAACTCACCACAGCATCTTTATGGTCGGCAGTGCCGAAAAAACGCATTCCATCAATAGTAGAAAGTTGTTCCATACAATATTTTGTGAGGTCGGCTTCATGCTCCGCAATCTTGTCCATACCGATTTTCGACAGATAATCGAGGGCTGTGGCCAAACCATGAGTTGCCACATAATCGGGTGTTCCGGCCTCAAACTTAAACGGAAGAGCCGCAAAGGTGGTCTTGTCGAAGCTCACCGTCTCGATCATCTCACCGCCCCCTTGATAAGGCGGCAGGCGGTCGATCCACTCCTCCTTGCCGTATAACACGCCCACACCTGTGGGTGCATAGGTCTTATGACCACTAAAAACATAAAAATCGCAATCGAGTGCCTGCATGTCCACTTGGAAATGAGGTACACTTTGAGCACCATCGATTAGGACAGGAATGTCACGTTCGTGAGCCTTTCGGATGATTTCCTCTACAGGATTGACCGTTCCCAAGACATTACTCACATGGGCTACGCTCACCAGACGAGTGCGAGAAGAGAATAATTGGTCGAGTTCGTCGAGCAACAACTCACCCTTATCGTTCATCGGAATCACCTTGATGGCAATGCCTCTCTTGGCAGCCTGCAACTGCCAAGGCACGATATTGGAATGGTGTTCCATAACAGAGACAATCACCTCGTCGCCCTCCTGCATAAAACTTTCACAGAAAGAAGAGGCAATGAGGTTGATTCCCTCGGTAGTGCCACGAGTAAAGACAATCTCGTTGATGCTGCGAGCGTTGATAAACACCCTAACAGTTTCTCGGGCAGCCTCGTGCAAATCGGTGGCTTGCTGCGAGAGATAGTGAACCCCCCGATGCACATTGGCATTGGTGTTGAGGTATTCGTCACGCATCGCATCTAAGACACAGAGTGGCTTTTGGGTGGTGGCTCCGTTATCAAGATAAATCAATGGCTTGCCATAGACCTCACGCGAAAGGATAGGAAAATCGGAACGATACTGGCTTAACATATTTATAAAGAAGCAGGTTCAACTTGACCGGCAGATGCTTGACGGCATCCCTTACAACTATCTAACTCGCCACGGAAACGTTTTTCGACCAAATGGTGCAGACGTTGACGCAAAGGCTCAACCTTCATCTGGTCTATTACTTCGTTGATAAAGGCAAATTCGAGCAACAGCTTGGCTTCTTTCTCACTGATACCACGCTGACGCATATAGAAGAGAGCAGCGTCGTTGAGCTGTCCTACGGTAGAGCCGTGAGCACATTTCACGTCGTCGGCATAAATCTCGAGCATAGGCTGGGTGTACATGCGAGCCTGTTTGGTGGTACAAATATTCTGGTTTCGCATCTCCGAATTGGTCTGCTGTGCGTCCTTTGCCACATAAACAAGTCCGGCAAAGGCTCCTACCGCCTTATCGTTGACGACATACTTATAGAGTTCGTTGCTGTTGCAATGAGGCACGGCATGAACAATCACCGTGTTGTTGTCCACATGCTGTTCCTTATCGGCAATAACACAGCCGCAGAGGTTGCACTCGGCCCCTTCGCCACGGAAGGTGAGCTGCACACTATTTCGTGTGGTTCCGCTATGCAAGGTGATGACATTATGGTTGACACAGCTACTTGCTTGTTGCTCGATGAAGACATTGCTCACGCGAACATTACGCTCGTGGGTTTCTTCCATACAATAGAGGTCGAGCATGGCGTTATCGCCTACATAAGCCTCAATCACTTGTGTGGCGAGGAAGTTCTTATCGTCGATGGTATGATCGCAGAACAAGAGTTTGGCTTCGGCACGCTCTTCCAAGATAATCAGCACGCGACGATTGACCATCAGGTCGACATCAGCACGCAAAAGATTGATGACCTGAATGGTCTTTTCCACCTTGACAGCCTTGGGAACATACACCAACAACCCGTCTTGTGCCAACATCGTATTGAGTGCCACAATGCCATCGTCTGCTGTCTTGGCTATTTTAGCATAATGGCGGGCAATCAACTCGGGATTTCGGGTCGCAAACGACGACAAAGAATCGATGACAACACCATCGGGAAGGGGTGAATGGGAACGATGATTGTGACTAAAACTGTCGTTCACCACAAAATAGTTTTGAGTGCTGAGATTAGGAACATCGCAGCTAAAAATATCTCTCGGATTGATGGGGATATTCAGACGATTGAGGTTGAGACCATAATCGGGTTCAAACAACTTCTGCATATCCGTGTACTTATACCGTTCGACCTTACGCGTAGGGATGCCCAAACGCTTAAAATCGGCAAAGGCTTGCTCTCTCACCGCGTTCAAAGGCTCAGACGATTGGTCGCAAATCATCTGTTTGCAACTTTCGTAGAGATCTATATATTGATTTTCACTATTCATGATTGTATATCTGTTTTTACATCAGTCCGGCACTTCTTCCGAACCGAAAGTTAACGAGTGGTTGAATGCCCCACGGCTATTGAGAAGCCATTGGTGGGACATCTTAAGGCTTTAGAGTTCGCCTATCTCTTCTTTTATCCAATCATAACCGCGTGCCTCGATGTCTTTAGCCAACTCGGGACCTGCAGTCTTCACTATCCTTCCTTTATAAAGCACATGAATAACGTCGGGGCGGATGATGTCCAAAAGACGGTCGTAGTGGGTGATCACGATGGTACTGGTCTGTGGAGTCTTCAGTTTGTTCACTCCTTCAGCCACAATACGCAGTGCATCCACATCAAGACCGGAGTCGGTTTCGTCCAAAATCGAGAGTTTGGGTTCGAGCATGGCCATTTGAAAAATCTCGTTACGCTTCTTCTCTCCACCGCTAAAGCCTTCGTTGACCGAACGCTGTGAGAGTTTGGCATCCAACTCAACAATCTGTCGTTTTTCCTTCATCAACTTGATAAAGTCGGCGGCATTCAATGGGTCCAACCCTTGATACTTACGCTTTTCGTTGATGGCAGTACGCATAAAGTTGGTCATCGACACCCCCGGAATTTCCACGGGATACTGGAAAGAAAGGAAGATTCCTTCATTGGCTCTATCCTCGGGCTTCATTTCCAACAAGTTTTTACCTTCAAAAAAAGCCGTTCCTTCAGTAACCTCGAATAGCGGATTACCTACAAGAACAGCCGAAAGCGTACTTTTTCCTGAACCGTTAGGGCCCATGATGGCATGTGTTTCACCAGCCTTAATGGTGAGATTAATGCCCTTCAATATTTCTTTATCGCCGATATTGGCGTGCAAATTCTTTATTTCTAACATTGTTCTATTGTTATATATTTATTGTCAGTTAACAAAGGAGTGCCTCCCACTCCAATCTAACTTACCCATTAACTTGTCTACTCGTCTACTTGCCAACAACTTATTATCCTACCGTTCCCTCCAATGAAACGCTTAACAGCTTTTGAGCCTCAACGGCAAACTCCATGGGGAGCTTATTTAATACTTCTTTTGCATATCCGTTGACAATCAGTCCTACGGCCTGTTCGGTGGGAATACCACGCTGATTACAATAGAAGAGTTGGGCTTCACTGATTTTACTGGTCGTTGCCTCATGCTCGATGATAGCACTTTCGTTGTGGATATCCATATAGGGAAAGGTGTGAGCTCCACACTCGCTACCCAACAACAAGCTGTCGCACGAGCTGTAATTGCGTGCATTCTCGGCATTGGCAGTTACACGCACCAAACCGCGGTACGAGTTTTGACTATGACCTGCACTGATTCCTTTTGATATAATGGTACTCTTTGTGTTCTTACCCATGTGTATCATCTTCGTACCGGTGTCGGCTTCTTGGTAGTTATTGGTAACAGCCACCGAATAAAATTCAGCCACCGAGTTGTCGCCACGCAAGATACAAGAGGGATATTTCCATGTGATGGCACTACCGGTCTCTACCTGAGTCCACGACAATTTGGAATTAACGCCACGCAAATCGCCACGTTTGGTTACGAGGTTCAATACACCTCCCTTACCGTTCTCATCGCCGGGATACCAATTTTGCACAGTAGAATACTTCACCTCGGCATTGTCTTTCACGATGATTTCGACAATGGCGGCATGCAATTGGTTTTCATCTCTCATAGGAGCTGTACAGCCTTCAAGATAGCTCACATAGGTATCGTCTTCGGCTACGATGAGGGTACGTTCAAACTGTCCTGTGTTTCGGGCGTTGATACGGAAGTACGAACTCAACTCCATGGGGCATCTCACACCCTTGGGGATATACACAAACGAGCCGTCGCTGAATACTGCACTATTCAAAGCGGCAAAGAAATTATCGCGATAAGGCACTACCGAACCTAAATATTCACGCACCAAGTCGGGATGTTCTTGCACTGCCTCACTAATAGAGCAGAAGATAACACCCTTCTCTGCCAACTTCTCTTTAAACGTTGTCTTTACCGACACCGAGTCCATGATGGCATCTACTGCCACACCACTCAACACCAAGCGTTCTTCCAAGGGTATTCCCAACTTGTCGAAAGTCTTTTCCAACTCCGGGTCAATCTCCTTATTCTTGGGTTTCTTTGCCATAGGGTCGGCATAATAAGAGATATCTTGATAATCAATCTCCGGCAACTTCACATGAGCCCATGTAGGTTGCTTCATGGTTTGCCAATGCCTAAAGGCGGTAAGACGAAAGTCGAGCAACCATTCCGGTTCGTTTTTCTTAGACGAAATAAGACGCACCACGTCTTCATTCAGTCCCTTCTCTATGATTTCCGTATGTACCTCGGTGGTAAAACCAAATTCATATTTTTGTTCTGCCACGCTCCTTACATAGGCGTTTTTTTCATTGTTTACTTCATTCATACATTAAAATTGCATTTAGCTTAGAGGGTGAGTGTGTAGTATTCGTTGTCCTCTCTTCATGTCATCAATGCCTGAACACCTTATCAAAGGCATACAAGTACAAAGATAAATGAACGGAAGCTGTCCCGCCTTTGTGGTCTACAAGCAGCAAACCTTCATGGCATGTTTTTCATTCATGTCATCTTTGTTCGCCGACTTCTATCCACTTTACAAGCGAAGCGACAACTTCCGTTCATTCAAGATTAACACACTCGTATGTATTATCATGAAGCAGAGCAAATAGAATGCCACATTTTTTGGCAGTAACAAATGTTACCGGTTGCCCAAGAGGTGGCCTCCCATTGCCTACAGCCTCACATTCTTGTCTGTCTTCAGTGTTTACAGCTTTTGTTCAACCTCGATTTCGGTGAAGGTTTCGATAACGTCGCCTACCTGCAAATCGTTGAAGTTGACAATACTGATACCACATTCATAGTTGGTTACCACTTCTTTCACATCATCTTTATAACGTTTAAGGGCGTTGATATTACCGGTATGCAGCACGATACCATCGCGGATAACGCGTGCCTTGTCTACGCGGTGAACCTTACCCTCGGTAACATACGCACCGGCAACGGTTCCCACCTTAGATATTTTATAGACTTCACGAACTTCAACCTGACCGGTAATCACTTCCTTCTTCACCTTATCCAACATACCTACCATAGCCGAACGGATATCGTCGATTGCGTCGTAGATAACCGAATAGGTGTTGATTTCCACACCTTCTTGGTCTGCCAATTTGCGAGCGGCACTCGAAGGACGTACCTGGAAGCCCACGATGATAGCATCGGAAGCGTCGGCAAGTGTTACGTCGTTTTCTGAAATCTGACCCACAGCCTTGTGGATAACCGATACTTTGATTTTCTCGGTAGACATGCGGATGAACGAATCGCTCAAAGCCTCGATTGAACCGTCGGTATCTCCCTTAACAATGATGTTGAGTTCTTTGAATGAACCCAAGGCGATACGATGTGAGATGTCGCTCAAGGTCAAACGCTTCTGTGTACGCAAGCCTTGCTCACGTTGCAACTGAATACGCTTGTTGGTAATTTCGCGTGCCTCTTGCTCTGTTTCCAGAACATGGAAGGTATCACCCGCAGTGGGTGCTCCGTTAAGTCCGAGAACGATTGTGGGTTCTGCAGGACCGGCTTGTTCAATACGTTGGTTACGCTCGTTGAACATCGCCTTGATGCGTCCCCAGCTTGTTCCAGCCAAGACAATATCGCCTTGCTTCAATGTACCGTTGCTTACCAATACGGTCGATACATATCCGCGACCTTTATCCAATGACGATTCAATGATACTTCCCGTTGCCTTGCGGTTGGGGTTAGCCTTCAAATCGAGCATTTCGGCTTCGAGCAATACCTTTTCGAGCAGGTCTTGAACGCCTGTTCCTTTCTTGGCACTGATTTCCTGACACTGATACTTACCGCCCCATTCTTCTACCAAAAGGTTGAGTTGCGACAAGTCTTCGCGTATCTTGTCGGGATTAGCTCCCGGTTTATCTATCTTGTTGATGGCAAACACCATAGGCACATTGGCCGCTTGGGCATGAGAGATGGCCTCCTTGGTAGTGGGCATGATGCTATCGTCGGCAGCAATGATGATGATGGCGATGTCGGTCACTTGTGTACCACGAGCACGCATGGCAGTAAACGCTTCGTGTCCGGGGGTATCGAGGAAGGTAATACGACGTCCGTTTTCCAACTTCACGTTGTAAGCACCGATGTGCTGTGTAATACCTCCTGCCTCACCCGCAATCACATTGGTATCGCGGATATAGTCGAGCAACGATGTCTTACCGTGGTCAACGTGTCCCATCACCGTTACGATGGGGGCACGAGAGAGCAGGTCGGCTTCGTCGTCTTCCTCTTCGGTTACGGCAGCCGATACCTCCGCACTCACATATTCGGTCTTAAATCCGAATTCATCTGCCACAAGATTGATGGTTTCGGCATCCAAACGCTGGTTGATAGACACCATGACACCTACGCTCATCAATGTTCCGATGACCTGGTTGACCGATACATCCATCATCGTAGCCAACTCGCTAACGGTAACAAACTCGGTAATCTTCAGTGTCTTGCTTTCTTTGCTTTCTGCTGCCAGTTCTTCGTTCAAGCGTTCTTGCACGGCATCGCGTTTTTCACGACGATACTTAGCACCCTTCTTGTTTTGATTCTTACTGGTGAGGCGAGCCAATGTCTCTTTTACCTGGCGTGCCACATCCTCCTCGTTCACCTCAATAGGCTTCTGATTGCGGTTGTTTTTCTTATTGCCCTTGCGGTTATTGTTATTGCCGCCGGCATTGTTATTGCGATTGTTAGGATGGTTGTTGTTACCGCCACCGTTGTTGCGGTTCTTCTTTGCATCCTGTCCTTGCTGATTGGTAGCTGCGTTGACGTCTACTCTCTCAGAGTTGATACGCACTCTTTTCTTGCGTTCGCCACCTGCTGCATTGTTCTTGTCCTCTCTTTCTTTGCGTCGCTCTTCCTTTGTTTTCTTCTTAGGACGCGTACTTTGATTGAGTGTTGCCAAGTCGATCTTTCCCAAAACATTCACCTTGGGTGAGTTTTGGCGTTCACTTTGAAGCTGGAAAATTTCCGGTCCTTTACTGCCCTTCTCTTCTGCAGCAGGAGCGTCAGCTTCTTTCACCACTTGTTCTGTTACCTGAACAGACGCCTTTTGTGGTTGCTCTTCTTTCTTGGTTTCTGTTGCCACCGGTTCTTCTTTCTTTGTTTCTATAACGGGTTCGGATGCCGTTTGGGGCTTCACATCGGCCTTCACTTCCGCCTTGACCTCTTGCTGAGGTGCTTCGGGAGTTTTCTTTTCCGATGTTTCCTGAGCTTGACCTACGGCAACGGTCTGAGCTTGAGGAGTGGATTTGTCATCAGATTTCTTTTTGGCAGCTTTGTTATCAAATTGGCTGAGGTCTATTTTCCCTAATGGTTTGAATTGCTGTTTGCCTGTTTCGGGAGTTGTTTCCTTCTCTACAGGTGCAGCATCTGCAGCAGGGCGTTTCTTCTCCTTTGCTTTCTTAGGGAAGATTTTCTCTGCCTGACTACGCACCTCCTTGTCTTGTTGGAAGGCCTTCACCAATGCTTCGTATTGCGATTCGTTGAGTTTGAAATTAGGATTGTTCTCTACTTCACCCAACTCGCTTTTCTTTTCTAAAAACTCCACTGCCGTTTGGAGTCCGATATTTAATTCTTTTAATGCTTTATTCAATCTGATGCTCATGCTTCTTTTCTTTGTTGGTGGTTGGGTGTTAATAAAAAGTATCGTTGTCGTAGCGTCCGAACATGACAGCAGAGGTAGGGCAACACCCGTCAACCCTTACGTTCTGTGTCATCACTCGACAATCGTTGTTGTTCAACCGAGAGATTACTCAAACTCGGCTTTCAGTATTCTCAGTAGGTTGTCTACTGTTTCTTCTTCCAAATCGGCTTTTTCCACAAGCATTTCGCGTGGTGCATTCAGCACCGCCTTGGCTGTATCCAAACCGATACTCTTGATGGCATCGATAATCCATTGGTCCACTTCATCAGTGAACTCGTCCAAGTAGATATCTTCATCTGCCTCACCTTCTGCCACTTCACGGAATACGTCGATAGTATAACCGGTGAGCATGGATGCCAACTTAATATTCAAACCGCCACGACCGATAGCCAAAGACACTTCCTCGGGGTGGAGGAATACCTCTGCCTTGTGGTTCTCTTCGTCGATATTGATGCTGTTGACTCTTGCTGGACTCAATGCACGTTGGATGAAGAGGCGTATATTAGCGGTATAGTTGATCACGTCGATATTCTCATTGCACAATTCGCGTACAATTCCATGAACACGACTACCACGCACACCCACACAAGCTCCTACGGGGTCGATGCGTTCGTCGTAGCTTTCTACGGCAATCTTTGCACGTTCGCCGGGCATACGGGCGATACGTTTGATTGAAATCAAACCATCATGAATTTCAGGTACTTCAGCCTCCAACAAACGTTCCAAGAACGCAGGACTGGTACGACTCAGGATAATCTTAGGATTATTATTATCGTTGGTTACACGTTCAATCACCGCACGGATAGTTTCACCCTTGCGATATTGGTCGGCAGGAATTTGTTCCGATTTAGGCAGAATCAACTCGTTGTTCTCATCGTCTACCACCAACACTTCGCGTTTCCAAATCTGATAAACCTCACCTGAGATGATTTGTCCCACGCGATCTTTATACTTATTATAAAGAGAATCGTGTTCCAATTCCAATATTTTAGAAGCCAATGTTTGGCGTAATGTAAGGATGGCACGGCGACCAAACTTAGCAAAGTCTACACGTTCAGACAAGTCTTCGCCTACCTCGTAGTCGGGATCAATCAGCTGTGCTTCTTTCAGTTCAATTTCCTTGTTCTCGTCTGCCACTTCTCCGTCGGCTACAACCACACGGTTGCGATAAATCTCGAAGTCGCCCTTGTCGGGATTGACAATCACGTCAAAGTTTTCATCGCTACCAAACAGCTTCACCAACACATTGCGGAAGCTTTCTTCCAACACGCTCACCAAGGTGGTGCGGTCGATATTCTTGGTATCTTTAAACTCTTTGAAGGTGTCTACCATACTCAAGACATCCTCGTCTTTCTTTCTTGCTACCATAGCGTATATTTCGTTTTTATTATTCTCTTGTCTTCTATCCTCACTGCCTCCGGCCACAACCATCGAGCCGTCTATTTAAAACTAATGAGGTATTTGCAATATTTCACCCCATTCATGTCGAAGGTATAGTCTTTCTCTTGCAGCTCAGGGCGTTTTTTACCCTCTACCTTTACCTTTTCTTCAGCCGTCACCACAAAGCTCGTTCCTTCCACACTCTTCAGAACGCCTTTATATTTACGGCCATCTTTATCCAACACTTCAACTTCTTTTCCTACGAAGTTGACATACTGTTGCGGCACTTTGAATGGTTGACCCAAGCCTGCCGACCCTACCTCCAACTCATAGTCGGCTTCATCCCGACTCATACGTTCTTCGATAAAGCGACTCAGCTCCACACAGTCTTCAATCCACACGCCATCTACATGGTCTATTTCCACCACGATGCGATCGTCCGGACTCACTTCCACGTCAACAAGAAAATAATCCTTGTCAACCAACCATTCTTCAACAATTCCTTTTACGACGTTCTTGTCTATCATACATTCATTTAATTAAAATGAAAATGAGGAACTCTCTCGGAGCCCCTCATTCCACTGAATGTTGCAAAGTTACAAAGATTTTTCGAGTTATGCAACATTTTTAAATGGTTTATTGAGAAACAGAACCAAAGTTCTTTTACATTTCTTTCCATAAAACCGAAGAGACTGCGATAGGCGGTATTTAAAGGAGATGCTGATGATTTGTATGCTTTACACTCGTACCTCCCTCTCTGCTCTCGCCCACGTCAACAGTTCTTTTTCTTTCTACTGACCTTATTGTCAAGCATAGTGGTTCATTGTCTCAAAGCATTCATACCGTTGCAAAAGTAAAAGACTTTATCTACCTTTGCAAAAAAAACGGTATGACACAAAATTGTAAGGAAACATGTTGTGGTTGCTCATGCCATAAGAACAATGAGCATCACCACGACGAAGTACAGATTTGGCAGCCATTGCTGTCAACCGCCATGCTCTTGGGCGGCATCATGCTGAATGTAGTCCATTGGGAGTGGTTCAAAAACGAATGGATTCAGTTGATTTGGTACATCATTGCCTTTCTGCCTGTGGGCTTGGGAGTAATGAACGAAGCAAGAAGAAATGCCATGAAAGGCGATGTCTTTAGCGAGTTTATGCTCATGAGTGTGGCTGGCATCGGAGCCTTCGCCATTGGAGAATATCCCGAAGCAGTGGCAGTAATGCTGCTTTATTGCATCGGTGAGTACCTGCAAGGGAAAGCGGTGCAAAGAGCCAAGGGGCATATCAGGGGATTGATGGAACTCAAGGTAGAGCGAGTAAGAAAACTACAACACGGAGAAGAAGGGGGAAACGAAAAGGAAAACACGGTGTGGGTTTCTCCTGAAGAGATTAAAAAGGGCGATTTCATCGAGGTTTTTCCTGGCGAAAGAATACCGACAGATGGTATCTTGGCTGCCAAAGAAATGGGGAAAGACGCGGTTTTCTCGTTCAACACTGCTGCTCTCACAGGCGAAAGTATGCCACGGAGCATGACCGTGGGTGAAGAGGTGTTGGCAGGAATGATAGTGGAAGATAGCGTGGTACGAATAGAGGTAGTGCGTGAGGTGGGCGATTCGGCCATATCGCGTATATTAAAGATGGTAGAAGAGGCAAGCGAACGCAAAGCTCCCACAGAGCTCTTTATCCGTCGCTTTGCTCATATCTATACTCCCATTGTCTTTGCATTGGCTCTGATGGTGATACTCTTCCCTTGGGGCTACGCATGGATAAGCGACGGTTTCCACTACGATTTCGCCATCTGGCTAAAACGAGCATTGGTCTTTTTGGTCATTTCTTGCCCGTGTGCCTTGGTTGTGAGCATCCCCTTGGGTTATTTTGCAGGTATCGGAGCTGCATCAAAACGCGGCATTCTCTTTAAGGGGGGCAACTATCTCGACATCATCACGCAAATAGATACAGTGGTGTTCGACAAAACAGGAACAATGACCACAGGAGAATTTGCGGTGCAAGAGGTGGTAGGACTCGCACAGGAAGACTTGCAAAAGGTGGCAGCAATGGAGAAAACCAGTAATCATCCCATAGCCAAAGCCATTGTGCGATATGTGCCAACAGCAATGAAGATAGATACAAGGGATATTCCCGGATACGGCTTGACGGCAACGATAGAAAGCGAACAGTGGCTGGTGGGTACACTCCGATTGCTTGACAAAGAGGAGGTTAGTTATCCCCAAACACTCAAGTCTATTGCCGAAACGCTGGTGGTATGTGCCAAAAACAAGCGATATATGGGGCATATCACACTCGCCGACACTTTGAAAAAGGAGGCTGAAACATCTGTCAAGGCTTTAAAAAACTGTGGCGTGGAGCATATAGAAATGCTCTCGGGCGACAAGCAGGCATTGGTTACGAAGATGGCACAACGCTTAGGCATTCGTCAAGCCTATGGCGATTTACTGCCGGAGGATAAAGCCCGCCATATAGAAACTCTAAAAGAAGAGGGGAAAAGAGTGGCTTTTGTGGGCGATGGCATCAACGATGCACCCGTGCTGGCCTTGAGTCATTTGGGCATTGCCATGGGAAAAGGAGGAGCAGACCTCGCCATTGAAACAGCCGACATGATTGTCCAGACCGACAATCCCGTAAAAGTGGCGGAAGCAATCGGTATCGGTCGACGCACAAAAACAATCATTATCCAGAACATCACCTTTGCCATTGCTGTAAAATTCCTTGTGATGCTTCTCGGACTATTCGACCTTGCCAACCTCTGGCAAGCCGTTTTTGCCGACAGCGGCGTCGCCCTATTATGCGTATTAAATGCCACCAGAATCTTTAAGATGCCCCCTGGGTCGGACAGTTAACTCATCAACCGTCACTTCCATTTCAGACCGGACTAACGTTAGAAAAGAAGAAAGAGAAAGGAAAAAGAATCGTCTGAAAAAGAAAAAGGATGGCGATTGGCATTTTTTGCCTCGCCATCCATATAAAACAACCTGAATTGGGGTTAAGGTCAATGAGTGTACAGGTTAAATGGCCTTCCGCAAGTTGGAGCTGTTTATCCCTTGATTACTTTCTTTCCGTTCACGATATACATTCCTTTCGGCAGTCCGTGAAGTGTAGTTCCCATATATCGGCCGTCTAATGTGTATATACTCATGGGAACATTTGCAGACTCAACGTTGAACGAATGGACATCGCTGGCTGAATAGAGGATAACACTTTGTGTCGACTTCCATGTATGGGTGATGCGACCGTCACGTTTGAGTCGGGTAACAAGTTGATAAGGTATGTTCTTTTTCAAGTCATAATGCGACCAGTATACCTTTAGGATATGATGGGTCGAAGGTGTATCTTCTCTGCCTTTCATCTCGTAAGATAATTCTCCCAATGATATTCTTTCGTGGGTTTGTGTGTTTTCGAGCATATACTCCACTTTTCCCATATAGTCTATTCCACTCAAATTCACGGCTTGTACAAAGACATCCGTTTGTGGATGTGCCTTCACATCCATCTGTTGGTCGGCTATCTGCTGATTATCGTGAGCCAGAATGGTTGCCATATAGTGCATGGCGGGTCCTTCGGCCGGATTCTGCACATCCAAAAACAACGAATCGCCCTGGTTCTCCACCATGAGTTCCTGCCCTTCCTGTCCGCCAGGTGCTTCATTATAAGTTAAGCTGAACTCCATATTGTATCGTCCCGACTTCAAGTCTTGCGGTACGGTAAAAACGATATGTCGTATTTCCTTGTCGTTGTCCATCATCCGAAAGAAGTTTTCGGTCGCTATTTTCTCTGTTTTTCCGTCTTTCTTTAACAGGATGTTGAGTGTGCCATTAAAGGATACCGTCGAACCATTGTATAAGGACAGGTCGCAGCTTGCGGCCCGACCGGAGATTCCATCTTTACTGCCCTGAACGGCAGACAACAGATAAAGATGCGGAATATCGGTACGCTCTATCACGCTCACCTTATCGCCTTCAACCTTTATCTTCAGGTAGCAAGGTTTGTCGGTCTTGCGCCACACCTCTTCCCATTCATAAGCCATGGTAACAGGATATAGGATGTATGTGCCATTGGGCATGGCGGCATCAAAGGTAACGGTCTGTTCCATAAAAGCTATTTGGGAACCATAAGGCAGAAGCAATTCTTCGTTGGCATGTGCAAAATGATAGGTCTTCAGTGCGTCTTTGTCTTCAAGCGACCGATAAAGAGCCACTCCCACACGACTTTTCACTCCTTGGCGATGCACAAAATTACCCAATCCGTTTAACGTTATTTTCAGGCCTTTGCTGCGTGTGGTCTGTTCGCTGTCGGCTGTTATTGTGCCTTCGCCGTTAAATTCCAATCCCGGACGCAACGGAGAAAGTTCTGTCACCCCGTTCTTGTTGGGACGTGCCACGATAAATACCTGGTTGGAATAAAACCCATCGCCTTCTCCACCGCCGGCACCGCGTTCGTATGGATTGAGATAACTTAAATCAAAATAGCCGTCCGACAATCCTCCCCATCCCCAGTTCATCGAGAACAATCCGTTGGCATCCACCCCATCGCACACCCATGCGTGTGCCCCGTTGTCCTTGCCTCCGCTCATAATCACGGGAAAACCTTGCTTCAACTCGTTATAGAGATAGGATATATAGGTTGTCGTATTCATGTTTTCGCGTTCTATCATAACTGCGGTATAGTCGAAATGGTCTTTCAAGGCTTTCACGGCATTATCCATATAGGCACCACTGGCCAGCGGTTCAAAACTCATACGCACCGACACAGCCGCGTCGTACATGATTTTGGCCACGGCCTCCCCTGCTTGCTTGCCCACACTGGTGGCGTTGGTTTTGTCCCATTGATAAGCCGACTGCGAAAAATCCACTTTCTGCACACCATAATTCAGTTCACCCTGCCGGTATGAAGGGGTGTACTCCATACTTCCTTTTCCCCTCAAAGGCCATTGATTGAAATTCATCACCTGTGCCAAAGCCGTTGCCACACAGCCGATAGGTGGTCGAGGGCCGCCTATGCCCAAGGTTGGAGCCAGATTGTTGTAGGGTGCATACTGGTTCCATTTTGTTTTCAGCAAGGGTTCAATGGGTTCGTGGTTTTGCCCTATTACCTCTACAGCACCGTCTGCGACAGATGTTCCGCTTCGTGTCTGTGCCTGTGATGATGATTTCTCTGCCATCTTCAACGACATCACAGCCGTGCTGTAATCTTCCAAGTAGGCAGCCAAAGCCGGTGGAATGTTATGAATGTCAACATGCCCGTCGGTGGCATATCCCAACACCTCGTGCAGTTCTCGCCTACCTGCCACGATAACAAAACCTGCCCCGTCGGCATCGTTAAAGATGTAGTAAGGTGTGTTTCTCATTTCAATCTGTGCGTCTGACTCAGCCTCATAGCCACGAGTCAATTTATTCACCGGTACGCGGTCGATGTATTTGGCTGCAATGCGTGCCGCCTCGTCCCGACTCACTGTCTGTGCCGACACTGTTCCATCTGTGAGCCACAACACGGCCGAGAGCAGAGCTAAAGCATACTTTGTCATCTTACTGTTTTCTTTTCTTCTCAAAATAGAGGATGTTATCCTACCCTTTTTGTCATTCATTTCCTTTTAATTTTCTTGGTTACTTACTGTTTTATATTCGCTGTCACCTTGTTCGTTTCATTTTGTTTTCTGCAAAAGTATGAATTTGTTTATATCCCTACAAGCAAACCGCCATCTTATGTTGCCCATCTACCGCTTTTAACCAATTGAGATGGATGAAATGCAAGAATACGCCGGTTCGGGTTAAGAAACGTGGTTAAAAGTTCTTTTCTCGTCCCTCAAAAAATGCGTTTTACTCACAAGCTCATCGTAGAAATTAACCAAAAAAAGATACACGGTTTGTGCATTACAAAGCCTCTTGCTATGGCAAAACAAATAAATGGTCGCAAATATGCGAATTATAAATACTTCTGATTATCAGCAACTTATAAACAAACACATGTTTTTACAGCCGCCAAACCTATCCTTTGACCTTGCAAAAACTATCGTTTTGTGTGGTAAAAGCTATCGTTTGGCAGGATAAAAGGCATCGTTTGGCCGACAAAAAGCTATACTTTTGCGTGATGAACGGAGAAAAAGCGAAAGAAAAACGCAAAAGATTCTTATTTCCGATATGTTTTACAGTGAGAACTCACCGCATGTTTTTCCAGAACAACAAAAGCCAATGTCAACATTCATTACCACCATCATAGAAATTGTACATTTTCATACGTCGGTTCGGGTTAGGACGCACGGCTTAAAAAGTCGGTAATCATTATCTTTCTTTTGCAACGACATCCACCACTCTTCACGGCATGCTCAAGAATACTTGTGAGGTGATGACATAAAAGAGGTTGTGAGAGGTTGTGAGAGGTTGTGAGAGGTTGTGTATGTCGTTGCTGAAACATGAGTCGATTATCATAAATGTTACAACAACAAGCTATTTCTTTTGCAACGACGTCCACCACTCTTCACGACATAATCAAGAATACTTGCGAGGTGATGACATAAAAGATGTTGTGAAGAGTTGTGTATGTCGTTGCTTTAAAAAATGTTTTATGTATAATCCGCAAAACGAAATGTTCGTGCCAATCAAAACGAAGCGTTATGATTAGTAAAACGAAACGTTCTTTTCCGGGTTCCCTCCGCACACGAAAAACGCCTCGAAAATATTGCATTTCGGGGCGTTTTTCTATGACAAATCTTTGGTTTTCTCGTAGAAATTC
>JALEWR010000070.1 GCA_022783515.1 Prevotella sp. | reverse complement strand
TTCCCCGGAGGCAGTTTTTGGGAAGTTCACCCGAGGTTGAGAAGACACTGCGAGAGATAATTGAGGATAATCTGACGGAGTTTTTTGATGTGGAATTTGAGATTAGGACGTAGGTGTGGTAGGTATTGTAGGTGAGGTAGGTTTGATAGGTGTTTTTAAATGGATAAGTTTATGGAGAATATGAGAAAAGAAATGTACGGTGTGATATGCGAGAAGCTACAAGGCTTGGGAGGCATTAAGCACATTGACCTTTGGAACCACAATGTGGAATTTATAGAGCAGGAGGAGAATTGGGAACGCCCGGCTGTGTTTGTGGAATTTGCCCCGATACAATGGCAGGCGATTGTGGCAGGTGTGGAATACCGAGCAGAACCCATGGTGATACTGCACATCGTTACCGATTGGCAAGGTAGCGTGGCAGAGGGCAGCGAGTTCAGGGAAGAAGGATTGCGGGTGTTTGACCTGCCCGAGCAGATACATCAAACCTTGAGTGGCACAAGCGGTGACACGTTTTGGGAGCTAGATTTGGTGGAGAGTCGCACGAGCCATAACCACGAAGAGATATTGGAAAGCATAGAAGTGTATGGCTGTGTGGCTGTGAAGAGATTATAAGGTTTAGTTTTTAGGAAGAAGATTGTTTAGGATTGTAGGGTAAGGAGATAGGTTTTCAGGATAATTTTTCATCAAAGTGTTGGTGGTTTAAGAAATGTTTCATATTTTTGCAACGTTCAAGTTTTTATAAATCAAGAGACGACGAGTTCGTCCGATGCGTTGCATGTGGGCATTTTTTATGCCCGAACATGAAACATCATGATATGGCGGTGCACTAACCCCGTGATGCAGTTGTAATGGCTGTATCGGTCTCTTGATTATAAGACTTGAACAGCGGGAAGTGGCGCACCGTTTTTTTTGCCGCCAATGTTCAAAAATATAATCAAAATGCAAAACAACAACAATGCGAAAGCTGCGGGCTTGCAAGTCTTTAACTTCAATGAGAAAGAAAGTACACCTATCCGTGTACAGATGATTAACAATGAACCTTGGTTCGTGGCTAAGGACGTGTGCGAATTTCTTGGGCATACAAACCATAAAGTAGCACTGCGAGCTCTTGATGAAGATGAGGTAAGAAAAGTTTACCTCACGGACTCTCTTGGAAGGCAGCAGTTAACTAATGCAGTATGTGAGAGTGGTCTATATGCTCTTATTATTCGCAGCAATAAGCATGACGCCAAGAAGTTTCGCAAATGGGTTACGGGGGAAGTGTTGCCCTCTCTTCGGAAGACTGGCAGATACGAGATACTTAAAAGCCGTATGTCAGGTGGTTTTCTTGACCTGCGTGATGTTCCCTACGAGAGTTTGCTTTTTATGGGTGGCGACGTACGAATGGTTGAGAGTGATGGCGTGAAATGGTATAGCATCAACGACGTTTTTCGTTGTATAGGCAGTCGCACGTGCAGCTCGCAGAGTGTTCGTCGGCTGAATGCCAAGTGCGATCTTGCCCGTAAGATACAGCTATTCGGTATGGCGCATCCGGGTTGGTTCACGACCTTGGCGGGTGTTCGGCTTCTGTTGAGTGCGAGTAAGAAAGTGGAGAGCGGAAAAGAACTGATGTTGGAATTTACGGAGGATAAAGGTTATGGTTCGTATTGAAGAAAATAAGATTGTTATCGAGATACCCACGTTGAACTATAACAGCGGTGTCGACGATTGGCAGCAAATGACGGATGTTCTGTTCAATCTGATACAGATGTACGATAGTGAGCGATTTAGCGATGAAGAACGTTATGTGGCGATGCAACTATTAAGAGAGATGCTTCCACGATTTGAGTGATAAGAAGATGGAGGCTGCACAGGTGCGTGCATCCTCCTTTTGTTTTGTCATTTACCTTTTCGATATTGGGCATTGATAGAGCGTATGCGTGCTTGAATTTTCAGTCGTATGGTAGAGATGGGGAACTGCTTTCTTTGGCGTGAGGTATAGATTTCTCCCCGATAGACAGCCAGTTTGAACTCGGGGAGTGTATAGCCTTGGTTGGTTTTTAGTCCGAGATATATGATTTGCAGGATGTCATCGTATGTCGGTTGTTTATAGATGTAGACTGTACCGAGTGTTGCGATGATTGCTTTTGTCTCGATGGCGTATTCGACGTCTTGGTGATTGATGGTGATTGCTTGTTTCATAACAGTTGTTCTTTAAGTTCTAACCATCGATAGATGTTTTTTTTAAACATTTGGATGGTGTGAGTGCGCGTCCCGACCTTGCGTTCAGCGGCAAGAACCTATTGCTTGTGTGCCGTGCCTACCACCACAGGCTGCATGAAACGTGAAAAATGAAAAAAATCCGTTGCTTTTGTTTGGAAGTAACGGATTTTTTGTATATTTGCATTGCGAGGGTGCGGATTAACCTTTAGAGACCGTCCCTCGCTCCACCCAGTTTAATCGCTGGGTTTTTTCTTATATACTATGTCTCCGTCTTTGCTTATGCAATAAATCATATCAAACTTCTTGTATTGAGAAGACTTCCTCAACCCATAGAAACGAGCATAGCCCTCATTAAATATTTTCAGATTGAATTCCTTTTCAGGGAACACTAAAATGGCCACTTGTGAACCTGGTTTTCCCGCACAATGTTTGAGAGCGTTTCTAATGTTGCTTGACTCTACAGTCTCCGCAGCGGCTATTTCAAAAAGCGATCCATCCCAAATCCCTTCACAGTTTCTCTTTTTGTATCTATCATGATGCTCCTCTGTGAGTATAACGGAATGTCCATGCTTATACCCTGTA
>JALEWR010000065.1 GCA_022783515.1 Prevotella sp. | reverse complement strand
AAGATGACTAGTTCTTCGTGTAAGCGTGTTTCTATCTTTGGGGTTAGCGTGCCAAGCTTTTGCCTGGCTCCGAACATGGTTTGAAACGCGAGCGATTCGTTAAGAACTCTTTGCTGTAATTGCGTCTTTCTTTTTTGTTCTTTTTTCATTGTCTGAATGTTTATTTTTTCTCCTTGGTAGTATAATACGAATGAGTCATTGTAATAATTTGAGAAAAATATTATTTTTTGCTCACTTCATGGTCGCTTGAGCAAGTTTTTGGCAAAGATTAACTATCCGTTCTCTTATTTAAGTGTATATCTTATCACTACGATATTGTACGCTATCTTCTGCCGGATGTAGGTTTGGGAAAATGTCGTTGAATTGATAAGACAAGTTTAACGACACTATAGTTCAATTCAGTAATAAAAGGATTTGATGAAGGAGAATGAATGTGAGGCATTCGCTTGCGTCAAGAATAAAGAATTTAACAAATAAAACCGTTAATATAGACCTTAATGGATACTTGGTATTAAGGCTTTTTATGTACCTTTGTCTCATAATATTAACAGACTGATTTTTTATGAAAAGAATGAGATTATTTTCTCTTTTGTGTTTTGTGTTAGGAACGACATGGGCATGGGCTCAAGGTCCCAATGGAACAAAAACTTATTATCAAGCAGCTGATGGCTTGAAGGGTAAGGAGTTGAAAACGGCTTTGTCGAAGGTGATAAATACAGGTGCGAAGGATAGAGGCTACAGTGCCTTGAACGAAGCCTATGCCACAACCGACGTGAGAGAAGACGGAACCATTTGGGATATGTATTCCAGTGTTACTCGTTATAGTCTTAAGGACAACGGTACGGGTGCTACTCGTGAAGGTCAGGGATGGAACAGAGAACACACCATTCCACAGAGTTGGTTCAGCGAAGGCTATCCTATGCGTAGTGATGTTTTTCATGTTTATCCCACAGACATCTATGTTAATTCGATGCGTGGCAGCTTCCCCTTTGGCGAAGTGGGAACGCCGACAAAACAATCGTTGGAGGGTTTCAGTAAGGTGGGACCTTGCGTAACCCCCGGATATAACAAAACCGTGTTTGAACCTGCCGACGAGTATAAAGGAGATTTGGCTCGTTCTTATTTCTATATGGCAACTCGCTATGAGAGCAGAATAGGTAGTTGGACTAGAGGCGAGTCGGTCTTTGGTGTGGGAACCTATCCGGGTATCGTAGATTGGCAATTGAAATTATTACTCAAATGGGCGAAAGCAGACCCCGTTAGTCCCAAGGAGGTGGCTCGTAACAATGCCGCTTTTGCATTTCAAAACAACCGAAATCCTTTTATCGACTATCCCGGTTTGGAGCAATATGTATGGGGCGACAGCGTGAATGTGGCTTTTAGCTACGACAATTACGGCAAACCCTCAGGCACAACCGGCGATACCCAGCCCGAAACTCCTGTGGATCCGGGTAGTGGAGAGAATCCTTCCGACCCCACAACACCTGTTATTCCCACACCCATTACACCTGTTGAAGGTCAGATGATATTTACCAAGGTTATGTCGCCTGCCGATATGGAAGTTGGCGTGAGATATCTTTTGGTGGACGAGTACACAGGTAAGGCCGTGGGTGCAGTGCAGAAGAATGTGCGTAGTTATGCCGAAATAACCATTAATGGCGGTACGACCATCCAGACAGCTGTCGACGGTGAGGGAGAGGTTCGCTCGTTTATCTTGGGCGGAACAGCAGGTGCTTATACCTTCTATGATGCAGTGGAGGAAGCTTATCTGTGGGTGGAAAGTGATAAGAACCAATTGGGCATAACCAAGAACGACCCTTCTACCACAGCCAAGGCACAGTGGGAAGTGAAGGTTAACAATGGAGAGGTGAACGTGGCGAATAAGCAATTCCCCACTCGTTATATTAAGTATAACACACAGATGCCACGCTTTGCTACTTATACCACAGAGAGCAATACCTTGAAGTATGCAACTCTATACAAGGCTGCCACAACAACAGGAGTGTCAAGCTTAAAGGCTGACCCCGCAAATAGTCGTGAAGTGAATGTCTACACGCTATCCGGCGTCCTCGTTCGTCGTGGAGTGGCCTTCAAACAGGCTTTCAAAAATCTGCCAAAGGGCATTTATTTGATAGATGGAAAGAAGTTTGTGGTAGAGTAATTCTTCATTTTCGATAGTTCGTTTTGCGAGGCAATGACTTTTGAATACCCGAGTTCGGGTAAGCTCCTTGCGACCTTGTCTACCGGCTCACTTGTTGGCAGTCTGTCAGGTCTCATCCGAACAGGTTTTCAGCGGGTTGTTTAGCGAATGCAAGAATATTGGTTGAACCATACAAGAAAAGGTTTGATACCTTCTTAAGTTTGGTTCAACTTTTTTGTTGGCAACTCTAATGCCCGGTCGCTTTTAACCTTTCACCTCATCCTTTCATTGTTCTTATCGCCCAATTTAGACTAATGTGGAGTTGAAAACAGGCTGATTGGTTCGGCAATTTAGACTTGTTTGTTGCTCTGTATAGCCTGAATTGCAGGGCGAGAAGCCGGGAAAGGGTGGGGGAATGTGGTGGCAAATCTGCTCCAATCCCATTCTTTTCCAAAATAAATGATTATCTTAGCCGTATAAAAAAATGTTTGAGTGTATGAAAAATAAGGTCTTATTGTTTTTGATGAGCATCTTTCTGTTGGCGGGCTGTGCGTCTTCGCTTTCTTCTTCCGAAAAGGGGGCAAAGCAAACGCGTATAGCTCAACAGGTGAAAGAGATGTTGGAAGCACGCCGGTATACTATCGATGTCAACTATGTTTATCCCAAACAGATGGCACCACGACATCTGTCGCATGGCTATAGCTTGCGTGTTTCGGGCGATTCTGTGGTTTCTTATCTTCCTTTCTTTGGCAGGGCTTATCGTGTGCCTTATGGTGGCGGTAAAGGGTTGGACTTTTCGGCTCCGATTGCTGCTTATCGGATGATGGAAGGAAAGAAGGGTGCAACGATTGTAGAGATGTCCGTGAATACGAACGAAGATTCTTTTGTGTTTTTTATTGAGCTGTTTAGCAATGGGCAGGTATCTGTCAATGTCAGTGCCAGAGAGCGGGACGGCATTTCTTATACAGGTAAAATACAAGGGTTGGAGTAGGAAGAAGCATGGTTTGAGGAACGGATAACGAATTATAATACATGACTTATCATAAACGAAGAAGGAGAAGTAAGGCACGCAATAGGTGGCATTGGCAGTCGTGGCTGTTGGGCATTTTTGCCCTTTTCTTTGTTGTGTTTTTAGTTGCAGTGTCGTTTTTTCCCGATTTGTTTAGGATAGGTTGGTTGTGGATAGGCGGTTCTTCGGACAGTTGGTCGGCGAGAAGTAGCAGGCAGGAACGAATGGATTACGACGGCATTGATGTGTCTCGTTATCAAGGAAAAATCGATTGGAGCCGTGTGGCAGCCGACCGAGCCATTCAGTTTGTCTATATCAAAGCTACGGAAGGCAGTACGTTGGTCGACCCTTATTATCATCGCAACATGCGAGAAGCCAACTCCTATCATCTCAATGTGGGCTCTTATCATTATGTAACGTCGCAAACAAGCATTCGGTCGCAGTTTAAAAGCTTTACCGAGGCAATGAGTAAGCATCGCCAGACATTAAAGCCGGTGCTGGATATTGAAGCCGATGGGGTGAGAAAATGGAGTAGGAAACAAGCCCAGGACAGCCTTCAGCTCTTTGTGGATTTGATGAAAGCCAAGTATGGGGTTACACCTATTATATATACTTATACCAATTATTATAACAAGATGCTGGCTCCTAAGTTCAATAGGTTGCATTTGTTTATTGCACAGTATAATAAGATTCCTCCTGTGATTAAAGGCGTGGGGAGGCATAATGTGTGGCAACATACTGACCGGGGTTTTGTCGATGGTATAGACCGGCCCGTAGATTTGAATATCTTTGCTGAGGGAACAACCTTGGAAGATTTGTTGATGCCACCGGGCAATGAATAAGCATTCGTGCCGGAATACTCATCGTTGAGACATGAAAAAACGCATATAACTTGGCTTGTTGGGCGTGGGTTATATGCGTTTTTTTGTTTGATTGTTTTTCAAACAGCTGCCATTGTAATGTTTATTTTAATTCAAGCTCCACCGGACAGTGGTCGCTTCCGAAATAGTCGGTGTGTATTTTAGCGTCCTTGATTTGGTCTTTCAATCTTTCGGATGCAAGGAAATAGTCGATACGCCACCCCGTATTCTTCTCTCTGGCTTTGAATCTGTACGACCACCAACTGTAGGTCACTTGTTCGGGATATAAATATCTGAAGGTATCAATAAATCCGCTGTCGAGCAATACGGTCATTTTTTCACGCTCCTCGTCGGTAAACCCCGCATTTCTGCGATTGGTTTTAGGGTTTTTGAGATCAATTTCTTGGTGTGCCACGTTAAGGTCGCCGCATACAATCACAGGCTTCTTTTTGTCCAATTCCATCATATATGCACGGAAATCGTCTTCCCATTGCATGCGATAATCAAGGCGTTTGAGTTCGTCTTGCGAGTTGGGTGTATAGACGGTGATGAGATAAAAGTTGTCCATCTCCATGGTAATGACACGTCCTTCGTGATCGTGTTCGTCTATACCGATGCCGTAGGTAACGTTGAGAGGCTGGTGTTTGGTATATATGGCAGTACCTGAATAGCCCTTTTTGTCGGCATAATTCCAGTACGACCGGTAGCCTTCAAACTGCAAATCGAGTTGTCCTGCTTGCATCTTTGTTTCTTGTAAACAGAAGAAATCGGCATCCAAGTTTTTGAATTGTTGTTCAAAGTCTTTGCCCACACAGGCTCTCAGCCCATTGACATTCCACGAAATAAATTTCATTTTATACTTACTTTTTTGCTGTTATGACAATAAAGCCATTGAAAGGTTCAACATTTAGAGTCGCGTCCCATTTCACATTCTCCGGCACGAGATAGTATACCAAGCCATTGGTCTTTTTGTTATACATGTTAAGTTCTTGTGCGTTGAGTCCTAATGCCCGGCTGACGGATAGAGTCATAGACATCGAACTTTGCTCATTGTTGTATGTATAAGGCAACTTAATTGTCCAAATCTTCTCTGTAGAGGGCAGCGATGCATTCCAAAGACTAAAGAAGTGAAAGTCTTGATGATTGGTTATTTGTCGCTCAATGCCAAAGGGCTTGTAAAGAAAAATATTGCTTATGAAGGCTGTTGTTTGTGTTTTAACTGCCGTTTTCAATGCTTCGTTGGTGAGTTGGTGAGTGAGTAGCCGCAAGGGGAAATTGTTAATACGCAGCGTTGAGTCGGTTGCAACAGTGAGTGTGATGTCTGCACTGTCTTTCTTACTCAATCTATAGCCATCGGAAAGATATAAAAGAGCCTTTCCTCTATAGGTTCCTGCCATGTTGTTGATTTGTGCCGACTTCTCCGCGGGTGTGAGCGGGGTGTACACATAGTTGTCCTCGTTGTCATTACCAATACAAGCTGTTAATGCTGTTGATAATGTAACGAAGCATGCCATCACTAAGATTGTGTTTTTTAATCTTTTCATTTTGTTGTAAATTTAAAATTGTTCACTACATTTTTTTTGTGTACTCCTATCGAAGAAACAAAGCTACCATGGTCTTTTCTTTGTCGCTTGAGCCGATTTTGCACACTGTTTTTATTTAAAACGAGAAAACTTTTAAATCTTGCGTGGAAAGATTTTATTTTTACTTTTTTATAAAGCTGAACTTATCTGCTAATCAGATTCATGAACTCTTCGCGTGTTTTCGCCTGATTAAAAGCCCCGGAAAAATCGCTTGTGGTGGTAATAGAGTTCTGCTTTTCCACTCCTCTCATCTGCATACACATGTGCTTTGCTTCTATCACTACCATCACTCCCAAGGGCTTGAGTGTTTCTTCGATGCAGTCTTTGATTTGCTGTGTCAGTCGTTCTTGCACCTGAAGGCGGTGGCTGAAGATGTCTACCACGCGTGCAATCTTACTCAATCCTGTGATATAACCATTGGGAATATACGCCACATGTGCTTTCCCGTAGAACGGTAGCATGTGATGCTCACAGAGAGAAAAGAAGTCGATGTCTTTAACAATCACCATCTGATTGTACTTTTCCGCAAATAAGGCATCTTTAAGCACCTGCTGTGGGTCTTGCTGATAGCCTCTTGTAAGCACCTGCATGGCCTTTGCCACACGCATAGGGGTCTTTTCCAACCCCTCTCTTGTCGGGTCTTCGCCCAGCAAGGTGAGTACTTCTCGATAGTGTGTCGCTAATTCTTCTGTCTTTTCTACAGAGGTTATATCTTCTTGCATGATGTTTTAAGCTGTTTGAAAAGAATGCTGTCCGACTATAAAACGAACATATTCTTATTAATATTGCACGGTTATTTTTCCCTTAACGATGGTTGCTTGCTTGTAGCCCAGGGCTCTTACTTTACGCAACATGGCGTTAGCTTCCTCCATCGTTTTATAGTTTCCCACTCTGCAAATCCATCTTGGAGAATAGAAATGCACATATATGGGTTGGTCGGGATAAGCCATTTTTATCTTGTTGCCGGTCGCTTGAGCTTGCATCTTGTCGTTTCTTGTATTGCCACCGGCAAAAGCTTGTACTCTGAAGCCGTTTACTTTATAGCTTCTGAGCATCACTTTTTTGCTCGTGTCCACAATTGGCTCCGCCTCATAATTATTATCTTCTTTCTCAACAAGAGGTTTCTTTTTGTCGGGCAGTTCTTTGTTGGACGAGTCTTCCTTTTTGGTCGAGTCGTTATCTTGCTTTTTCTTGTTCTCGGTTTCTTTTCTTGTTGCCACACCTGTAGGTGTTACCGGGGGAGTAATCGGTGTGGTCTTAGTGGTAGCAGGCTCCTTATTGGTGTTGTCATCCTGCTTTTTCTTCATGTCGCCATTCACCAATTTAGTGATAGTATCACTTTGATTAATGGTGACAGTTCCTTGATTTTTAACTCTCTTTTGAATCTGTTCAGTGTACTTTTGGGCTTCGGCAGTAAGTGCGAAGCTAAGCATCACGATGAACAACGTTATGAAATTTTTCATCTCTTTCATTACATGTTTACGCCATTGCTGATGTAGAAGAGCAACAGATGCCACCTTTGCAGCACCTGTTGCTTATTGTTGATATGCTCAACTTTTTTATTTTGTCCAAGCATCGATGATACCCTTGAAGTCAGCACACTTCAAAGAAGCACCACCAATCAAGCCACCGTCGATGTTAGGCTTAGCGAAAAGCTCGGGAGCATTCTTCGCATTGCAGCTTCCTCCGTAAAGGATTGAAGTGTTTTCTGCCACTTCTTTGCCATATTTCTCTTCAATTGTAGAGCGGATGAAAGCGTGAATCTCTTCTGCCTGGTCAGAAGTTGCAGTCTTACCTGTACCGATTGCCCAAATGGGTTCGTATGCAATAACGATGTTTTTGAATTCTTCCGCTGAGAGGTTGAATACAGAACCTTCCAATTCTGCTTTGCAAACTTCGTTTTGTTTGTTAGCTTCGCGTTCTGCAAGCGACTCACCAATACAGAAAATCACCTTCAAATTGTTCTTCAAAGCCAATAAAACTTTCTCTTTCAACACTTCGGGAGTTTCCTTATAGTATTCGCGACGCTCTGAGTGGCCTAAGATAACATAGTCAGCACCGGTGCTTTTTACCATTTCTGCAGATACTTCTCCGGTGAATGCACCCTTCTCTTTGTCTGCACAGTTTTCTGCTCCGAGGTTGAGAACCGACTTATCAATGCTGCCTGCTACAGTTGCCAAGTGGATGAAGGGAGTGCAAATCACAACATCGCAGTTGGGTTTCTCTGCTACCAAAGCATCGTTCACTTCTTTAGCCAAAGCCACACCTTCTTGCAGGTTCAGGTTCATTTTCCAGTTTCCTGCTACAATTTTCTTTCTCATTTGTCTTCTTTTCTTTATTAATTGGTTGATTTTATTACGTTTTCTGAGCCACTTACTCCATGCCCATGTGCGGTCTGCCAGGGTGATGAAAGTTAAGGGGAGGATAAACCACAATAGTATTTTAGTAATTTTTCTACCCACACCGTCTTCCACTGTTTTCCCGGTTTCAAGCGTATGTAGTTGTTCATTTAACTCTTCTGCCTTGGGTAAGAAGTTATGACTCCATTTATTGATGATTACCCCATCTTTGAGAAGCAGCAATCCGGGGTTGCTTCGGATGATGGTTTTCAAGGTTGTTTCGTCCGTGGTATAAAAGGGATATTCAGCCCCGGTGAGGTCTTGCCAACGCTTGATGGCATCTTCCTGGCTGGCGGTGAGGCAGAGTAGGGGGATGTTTGCTTCCTTAGCATACTCGTAAATCTGGTCGATGGCTCCGAAGTTGGTATCGTCTGCCTGTTCCAAATGCGGTGAGATGAGTAAGAAGGTGAATCCCTTTCTTGTCAAAACCTGCTGTGTTATGTCTTGCCCTGTTGTCTTGTCTTCTATCGAGAAGTCGTGAATGGGCGGCACATATCCCTCTTTTGTTTGCACCGTTTTACTGTCAACAAATTCCCAAGTAGAGTCGGGATAGTTGTCGAGGGTAAACTCTTGTTGCACACCTCCTTTTTGCATGATGAACGTTGTCTCAAACTTGGGAGGCTGAGCACCTTCCGGTATCTCCATACTTTTTTGTATGTCGGTACCTATTTTATAAGGCCTGAAGTCGAACAACGGAAGATTATACAGACATATACCACTGGAAATGAGTATAAATACTACCGTATAGTTGATGACAATCCATTGGTTGGTTTCCGACACAAACCTAAACATTCGCAGCGGATGGCGTGCCACCATGATGGCAGCCGCGAGCAAAACGATGTTTTTGGCAAAGGTTTCGCCATTAGACAGCTTGATTGCGTCGCCAAAACAACCGCAGTCTTTCACAGGATTGGCTATCCAGAGCCACAGTGTGATGGCTGTCATGACGACCATGATTCCCAACACCCACTTCGAGGTATTGCGGCGTTGAATCGCCATAAGCAAAAAGATACCCAACGAAAACTCCACTGCTGCCACTGCCACGGCAGTCATCAGAGTAATCCAATCGGGTACTACACCGGTCATACCGGCGGCCGACAACATCTCAATCATCTTGTATTGTGTGCCTAAAGGGTCAATGGCTTTGACATATCCGGAGAAGATAAACGTCAATGCCAGCAACAAACGGCACACATTGGTGATGAGGGTGAGTGTCTTATTCACAATCTTTCTTTTCTTGCTTGAGGTGGGTGATGAAAGAAGGCGACAGTTTTACTGCAGCCACCTTTAAGCCTCTTCTTCGGTCAATTTAATGACACCGAACACGGCATAATTAATAATATCCATATAATTGGAGTCGATACCTTCGGATACCCATGTGTCTTCGCAGCTGTTTTCCATTTCCTTGATACGCTGAATCTTAGTCAGAATCAAGTCGGTATAACTGCTCACACGCATGTTTCTCCACGCTTCGTCGTAGTCGTGGTTTTTCTTCAGCATCAGTTCCAATGCCTCTTTCGCAAACTTGTCGTAGGCTTCCATCGCCTCCTCATTGCTTAAGTCCACTTCGTCCACAAATCCTTTGTCCAGCTGCACAAGTCCCACAATACCATAATTTACCAAGGCAATGAATTCGGGTGTGATGCCTTCGCCCACCCATGTCTCTTTTTTTATTTCGAGCGAGCGTATGCGTTTTGCTTTGATCAACAGCTGATCGGTGAGAGAAGAAGGGCGGAGAATACGCCAAGAGGCACCATAATCGTGCAGTTTTTTTTCAAAAAGCGAACGACATTCTGCCATAGCTTTCTCAAATTGCTGTTGTGTTGTCAATGTGTCTTTTACCATTATCGAGGACGTGGTTTTATTTCTGCAAAATTAGTCATTATTCGCCAAATGGCAAACCTTTTCACTCTTTTTGTTTCTTGTAGATAGTTCGCACCGTGGCACATAGAGCGTCATAGCGTATTTGCAGCGAATCGCGACGAATACGAAGGCGGGTGGGGATGATGGGCGAGGCCTTTTGCCTGATTTCTGCCAGAACACTCTGTAGGGCAGAGTCGGTTTTGGCAATGTCGGCTTGTGTGAGTTTGAGCGACGCATCCTGCCATATCGTCAACGCTCTTCTTCTAGCTTCAACTGCTTGAGGATATTTGACACGCAGGCTTCTAATGGAGTCAAGTACCTCTTTGTACTTTTTCTCCTTTCTTAATTGTTCAATTTGAGTCATCAACAACTGTGCCTTTTCTGCTTCCGATGGTTGACAGGAGGCGAGAATAGCCATCGCTGCCATGCTCAATAAAATCTTTTTCATGTCATCTGCCGCATGTCTTTATGTGCGTGCGGATAACAAAGATACGCTTTTTTTTACTTTTGTGCAAGTGTATCGGGCAATAAGTCTTTAATTTTAAGCCTGCCTGAGTGAAGCGGATTCCTTGCTTCTCGCTCTTTCTCATTTTTTATTCTTACCTTTGCAGCATATAATTTATAGAATCAATCAGTAAATAAGTAAATGAGATATTTTAGTGATGCCGATTTGGCACAACTTCTCGATCAAGACATATTTCATCAAATATCTTTGGCAGCCGATAACTTGGGGGTGGAATGCTATGTGGTTGGCGGTTATGTTCGCGACCTTTTTCTTGAACGTCCATCAAAGGATATCGATGTGGTGGTGGTAGGCAGCGGTATTGCTGTTGCCGAAGAATTAAAACGAATGTTGGGAAAGCGTGCCTATATCTCGGTTTTTCGCAATTTCGGAACTGCACAGGTAAAGTATAAAGACATTGAGGTGGAGTTTGTGGGAGCAAGAAAAGAAAGCTATAACCGTGGTTCTCGCAAGCCCATCGTGGAGGATGGAACGTTGGAAGACGACCAAAATCGTCGCGATTTTACCATCAATGCACTCGCTATCTGTCTTAATAAGAATCGTTTTGGCGAGCTGGTAGATCCCTTCGATGGCTTGGCCGACATGGAGGATGGTATCATTCGCACACCTCTCGACCCCGATATCACTTTCTCGGATGACCCCTTGCGTATGCTTCGCTGTGTGCGATTTGCTACCCAGTTGCGTTTTTATATCGAAGACGAAACTTTCGATGCCCTCACTCGCAATGCTCATCGCATCGAAATTATCAGCGGTGAGCGTATATCAGACGAGTTGAATAAAATAATGATGACTGACCAACCGAGTCGCGGTTTTGTTGATTTGCATCGTTGCGGACTGCTCGAACTCATCCTTCCCGAGTTCACAGCACTCGACAATGTGGAAACAAGAAACGGACGAGCTCATAAGAATAACTTTTATCACACATTGGAAGTGGTCGACAATATTTGTCGCACCACCGACAACCTTTGGCTTCGCTGGGCGGCATTGCTCCACGATGTGGGTAAGGCTCGCACCAAACGATGGGACCCACAGATAGGTTGGACATTCCATAATCACAACTTTATCGGTGCCAAAATGGTGCCGCAGATGTTCCGCCGATTGAAGTTGCCCATGGATGCCAAGATGAAATATGTACAGAAAATGGTCGACTTACACATGCGTCCCATCGTCATTGCCGACGAGGAGGTTACGGACAGTGCGGTAAGGCGATTGATGAGCGATGCCGGAGACGATACCGACGACCTCATGACCCTCTGCGAAGCCGATATCACCAGTAAAAATGCGGTGCGTAAACAGCGTTTTTTAGATAACTTCCGCATTGTTCGAGAGAAGCTGGAAGACCTCAAGGACCGCGATTATAAGCGACTTCTGCAGCCGGTTATCGACGGCAATGAAATCATGGAAATATTCCGGTTGGGACCTTCGAGAGAGGTGGGAACACTCAAACAAACACTCAAAGATGCTGTATTGGATAATAAAGTGGAAAACGAACGCGAACCACTGATGCAGCTCTTGATGAAAAAGGCCAAGGAAATGGGATTGACATCAAAATGATGTCAATCCCATTTCTTTTATTAAAAGGGTTGATGGGGGAGGGAGCAGCAAGTCGTTTGTAACGACAGCTTTGTGTTTTCACAGTGTTGTTTTTGCATTTCGCAGTGTTGTTTTTGTCTTTTCTCAATGGCATCCACAACTTTTCACAACACGTTTTTATGTTCCCATAATGCTATAGGGATGTTTTTACAATGATATACAGCCGTTTTTTGTTTTTCAAGATAGACTGAATTGATGAGTATTTTAGGCTGAATGACAGAGCAAAATAGGCTAAGTTACAGTGCAAATGAGGCTATTTCGCATGACAAGAAGCCGGCTTTTGAGCCTAAAAACACCAAGTGAGATGGGCATACACCCATGAAAGGGATAAGGAATGGAGTCATAATGAGGTGATAGTTGGTGAATAATGGGGCGTAAAAAAAGCGTAATGAGAAACGAAATATGGGGAAGGGAGAATGGAAACGGGGGCGAAGAGAGGAGGGTAACTAAGTTTGAAAAGAATTGTTGTTGCGTTAAATAATGTATAGTGTATGGCTTTTATTCCCCTTATACTCGGGTAATATATGTTAAAAGAATGTTGTGATTATGTCGTTTTAGCTGATTTTGTCGTATTTTTGCAGCCGGAAAACTTTTTCTTATAGTATAGTTTTGTTTTGGGATATTGTATTTACATTTCATAGATTAGGCAATTTGGATATTATATAAAAGGTATAAGGTAATTATTAAATAAGGTATGAAACAAAAAAAATGGTTGGCCATTGGTTTAATGGCTGTTTTATTGGCCTCATGTGGAAATAAAGGAGGCATGAAAATGGGAGATAATGAGTATCCGGTGATGACTATCGGTGCTCAAGATGCAGAGATGCAAACAACTTACCCTGCAACTTTAAGAGGTATTCAGGATGTAGAAATTCGCCCCAAGGTTTCTGGTTTTATTACGCAGCTTCATGTAAAAGAAGGTCAGGCGGTGTCTGCCGGTCAGCTTTTGTTTGTAATCGACAATACCACATATCAGGCAGCTGTCCGCCAGGCACAAGCTGCGGTTAACTCGGCAAAGGCACAACTCAACACAGCCAAGTTGACATACGACAACAGCAAGCAACTTTTTGAGAAAAATATCATCGGTTCTTACGAATTGCAATCGGCTCAAAACACTTACGAAACAGCTCGTGCAGCTGTGGCACAAGCACAAGCAGGCTTAGCCTCGGCACAAGAGATGTTGAGTTTCTGTTATGTTAAGAGTCCTGCGTCAGGTGTCGTGGGCAGCCTTCCTTTTAAGGTGGGAGCCTTGGTTAGTGCATCGAGCGTGGAGCCTTTGACCACGGTGTCGAATACCAGTACGATGGAAGTGCATTTCTCAATGAGTGAGAAAGACCTCTTGGCAATGGCTAAGGATGCAGGCACAGTGAATGCCGCGATTAATAATATGCCTCCTGTGAAATTGCAGATGGCAGATGGTACGATGTATCAACACCCGGGAAAGGTGGTGAAGGTGAGTGGTGTGATTAACGCATCTACAGGTGCGGTGTCGGTTATTGCTCAGTTTGCCAATCCCGATCGTTTATTGAGAAGTGGTGGTTCGGGCAGCATTGTGGTCCCAGGTAAACACACCAATGCAGTGGTTATACCGCAAACAGCAACCACAGCATTGCAAAATAAGCTCTTTGTTTATATCGTTGGTAAAGGCAATAAGGTAAAATATTCCGAGATTACCGTTGAAGCACAGAACGACGGAAAGACCTATGTCGTTACTTCGGGTTTGCATGTGGGCGACCGTATCGTAACCAAAGGTTTGACCACTCTTACCGATTCGATGGAGATTAAGCCTCTGACTGAAGTTCAATACGAACAGAAATTGAAAGACAACGCCAAGTTGGGCGAGGGGCAGAACGATGTAGACAAGTTTAAAAAAGCCATGGGCGTGAAGTAAAAAGGCTGCATATCTGCCTGTCTTCATGTGTCTTGTATGATATGAATCGGTGGATACAGCTGTATTGATAGGTTTAAGTTTGGCATTTGAACGAAAGAAACGACGCCTTGAGAAAAGAATAAAAAACAAATAAAAGAAAAATATGAAGTTTACAAGATTTATAGAACGTCCCGTGCTTTCCACGGTGATTTCTATCTTCTTTGTCTTGTTGGGTATGATCGGACTGGTGTCCCTGCCCATCGAGCAATATCCCGATATTGCCCCTCCCACCATCAGTGTGTCTACGGTATATACGGGTGCCGACGCCCAAACGGTGCTTAACTCTGTGGTTACGCCTCTGGAAGAAAGCATCAACGGTGTGGAGAACATGACCTATATGACCTCTTCTGCCACCAACAGCGGTTCGGCAGAAATCACCATTTACTTCAAGCAGGGTACCGATCCCGATATGGCTGCGGTCAATGTGCAAAATCGTGTGAGCCAAGCTCAAGCATTGTTGCCTGCGGAAGTTACTCGTGTGGGTGTTACAACCTCGAAGGAACAAACCAGTAACGTTGTAATCTATTCTCTATCTTCAAAAGATGGACGTTATGATGCTGAATTCTTGGCCAACTATAACGATATAAATATTGTACCTGCACTTAAGCGTATTAGTGGTGTAGGTAATATTCAGTCGCCCGGTATGCAGACCTATAGTATGCGTATATGGTTGCAACCCGAGAAGATGAAGCAGTATGGCTTGATGCCAACCGATATTATGGGTATCCTGGCAGAGCAGAATATCGAGGCGGCACCAGGTAAGTTTGGCGAACAAAGCGATGTGAGTTATGAGTATGTGATGCGTTATAAAGGTCGTCTGAAAACAGCGACAGAATTTGAAAACATCATGCTTACCAGTACGGTAGATGGCAGGACGCTTTATCTCAAAGATGTAGCCAAGATAGAATTGGGAGGTTTGAGCTATGCTGTTACGATGAAGAATAATGGTAATCCTTCTGTTATCGGTATGGTACAGCAGATTGCCGGTTCTAACGGTAATGACATTGCTAATGCTGTAAAGGCAGAATTTGAAAACCAACAGAAAAATTTCCCTCCAGGAATGACCGTTACTTACGTTCAGGATGTAACCGAATTTTTGCACGCTTCGATAGAAGAGGTGGTATTCACCCTTATCTTTACGCTTGTATTGGTGTTGTTGGTGGTGTACATCTTCTTGCAAGACATGCGTTCAACACTCATTCCCATCATAGCCGTTCCGGTGTCTCTCGTCGGTACCTTCCTCTTTTTGTGGATCATGGGCTTCTCGATTAACCTGCTCACGCTATCGGCTTTGCTCTTGGCAATTGCTATTGTGGTGGACGATGCCATTGTGGTGGTAGAGGCGGTGCATGCCAAACTCGACCAAGGATACAAATCGTCGCGTCTGGCAGCTATCGATGCCATGAGCGAAATCTCAGGGGCTATTATCTCCATCACCTTGGTTATGGCTGCGGTGTTTGTACCTGTGTCTTTCTTGAGCGGTACTTCGGGTACCTTCTATCGTGAGTTTGGTGTGACGATGGCGGTTTCTATCATCATTTCGGCTATCAATGCCTTGACTCTTTCACCGGCTTTGTGTGCCATCTTGTTGAAGCCACACGATGCCAACGGCCACGAGAAGAAGATGAGTTTTGTGGATCGCTTCCATGCTTCATTCAATGCGTCGTATGATAAAATACTCAATAAGTATAAAAAAGGTGTAGAACGCATTATCAACCGTCGATGGATCACCATCGGAGCTGTGGTTGTCGGTTTCGTCGTATTTATCTTTACGATGAAGACAACCAGTACCGGATTGGTACCGGACGAAGACTCCGGCTTCCTGATGATTTCTATTTCGGCTCCTCCTGCAACAAGTCAGGCTGAGACAGAGAAGATTGTTGAGCAGGTGGATGCTATGCTTGCAACCAACCCCGCTATTCATAGTCGTAGCCGTATCACAGGTTTCAGCCTCTTGGGAGGTGCCGGTTCCGATCAAGCGGCATTCTTTATCAAGTTAAAACCCTTTGCTGAGCGTGGATTTTTGGAAAGTTCCAACATGGTATTGGCAATGATCTATCGTCAGATAGGTGCCATCAAAGGGGCACAGATTATTGCTTTCGGTTCTCCTATGATTCCTGGTTTTGCCATGAGTAGCGGTTTGACAATCTCTATGCAGGATAAAACGGGTGGTTCTATTGATAAGTTTTATGAAGTCACTCAAAATTTCTTGAAAGAGTTGAACAAACGTCCTGAGATACAAACCGCGATGACTTCGTATAATCCTGGTTATCCGCAGTATATGGTAAATGTTGATGTGGCAAAGACCAAGCAGGCAGGTATCAGTCCGGCTGTTGTGTTGGGAACACTCCAAGGTTATTATGGCGGTCTCTATGCGTCCAACTTCAATAGTTATGGAAAGCTGTATCGTGTGATGATTCAAGGCGATATTAAAAGCCGTATGACCCCCGAGGGATTAACTAACATCTATGTTCGTACTCCTTCCGGAATGACTCCCATCAGCACATTTGCGAGTTTGGAACGTGTCTATGGCCCTTCCAATATCTCTCGTTTCAACCTTTATACGAGTATCAATGTCAATGCCACACCGGCCGAAGGTTTTTCTTCGGGTGATGCACTCAAGGCTTTCCAAGAGGTGGCGGCACAGACGCTGCCCGCAGGATATGGTTACGACTATTCAGGTTTGACACGTTCAGAACAAGAATCAAGCGACACCACAGCTATTATCTTTGCCCTTTGTATCGTCTTTGTCTACTTGATTTTGAGTGCCCAGTATGAGAGTTATCTGTTGCCCTTGTCGGTAATTCTGTCTATTCCCTTTGGTTTGGCAGGTGCGTTTATCTTTACTCAGCTCTTCGGACATAGTAACGACATCTACATGCAGATAGCTTTGATTATGCTGATTGGTCTGTTGGCCAAGAACGCCATCTTGATTGTGGAGTTTGCTTTGGAGCGTCGACGCACGGGTATGGCTATCAAGTATAGTGCGATTTTGGGTGCCGCATCTCGTCTACGCCCCATCTTGATGACCTCATTGGCGATGATCATCGGTTTGCTTCCTTTGATGTTTGCACAAGGAGTGGGTAAGAATGGTAACCAAACATTGGGAGCTGCTGCCGTAGGTGGTATGTTGCTCGGTATGATCTTGCAGATTTTTGTGGTTCCAGGCTTGTTTGTCATCTTCCAATATTTGCAAGAAAAGCTCAAACCATTGGTATTTGAGGATGAAGACAACAAGGAGGTGATGAGCGAATTGAAGCAATATGCACGTCGTTCAATCGAGAATAAAACAGAGAAATAATCATGATGAAGATTAAAAATATAGTATTTTTGGCACTTGCAGCTGGTGTTTTCACCAGTTGTAAGAGTCTTTACGGCAAGTACGAGCGTCCCGATGTGAAGACACAAGGACTCATTCGCGATGCCGTTTCGCCCACCGATACATTGGCGGCGACCGATACCACGAGCTTTGGCAATATGCCTTGGCGAAATGTTTTCACTGACAGTCAGTTGCAACGGTTGATTGAAACGGGTTTGAAGAACAATGTCGATTTGCTTAATGCGGCTCTTAACGTGAATATGGCAGAGGCCCAACTCAAGGCCGCAAAATTGGCTTTCCTGCCTTCTTTCACCTTTTCGCCACAGGGAACCATCGCCTCTTGGGATGGCATGAAGGCTGCCACGACTTATTCTTTGCCTGTTTCGGCAAGCTGGACAGTCGACCTTTTCGGTAATCTTTTATCGCAAAAGCGTGCTTCACAGATGGCTTTGCTCGCCTCAAAGGATTATCAGGTGGTGGTACAAACCAAGCTGATTGCCGGCATTGCCAACAGTTATTACACGCTCTTGATGCTCGACAAGCAACTGGAGATTGTTAATGGCATGGAGAAATTAACCAAAGACACTTGGGAACTGATGAAGGTTCAGAAAGATTTGGGACGTGTTCGCTCTACCGGCGTGCAGAGTGCGGAGGCCAACTACTATTCGGTATTGGCACAAAAAACCGACATCGTGCGTCAGATTCGTGAGGTAGAAAACTCACTTTCTTTACTTCTTGCACAATCAGCACAAGCCATTGGTCGTGGCAAACTCGAAGAACAACAACTTCCTCAACAGCTTTCAACAGGTGTAGGCATACAGCTTTTGCGTAACAGAGCAGATGTTCATGCCGCTGAAATGAAGTTGGCAAGCTGTTTTCATCAGGTGCAGACGGCTCGTAGCAGGTTCTATCCCAACCTGATTATTTCGCCAACTGGTGCTTTCACCAATAACAGCGGCATGGGTATTGTCAATCCGGGAAAGTGGCTTTTGAGTGCTGTTGGTAGCTTGGTGCAACCCATCTTCCAACGTGGACAAATCGTTGCAGGTTTGAAAGTGGCAGAAGCACAGTATCAACAAGCATATAACACTTGGCAACAGAGTATTCTTGCAGCCGGTAGTGAGGTGAGCAACGCCTTGGTACAGTATAATTCTTCACAGGAAAAGAGTGATATTCAGGGCAAGCAACTTGCGGTTTTGCGTCAGAATGTGGAAGATACCAAACTCTTGATGGCTCAATCAGGTGCAACCTATCTTGAGGTTATTACCACTCAGCAGAGTCTTCTCAATGTGGAACTCTCTAAGGTTGTGAACGATTTCCAGAAGATGCAGGCCGTGGTTAACTTGTATTCAGCTCTTGGAGGTGGAGTAAAATAAACCCGTTACGAGCGGGTTTTCATCTGCCAAAAAGTGGAATGAAGAAGTAGAAACAATAAAAA
>JALEWR010000053.1 GCA_022783515.1 Prevotella sp. | reverse complement strand
TCTAAGTGCGAAGCCGGCCACAAGATTAGAACTCCTTTGAGGGTCGTTGCAGACGACGACGTTGATAGGGTGCAGGTGTAAAGGCAGCGATGTCAAAGCCGAGCACTACTAATTGCCCGAAACTTTCATCGTGTGTATTTTTTGTTTTTATGTAATTTTGGTCTTGTTTGTTGCCAATGTCAACCCCCTTAATGAGGTGGCTATGGCGGTGGTGTCCCACCTCTTCCCATTCCGAACAGAGAAGTTAAGCCCACTTGCGCCGATGGTACTGCAATGCAATGCGGGAGAGTAGGTAGCTGCCTTTTTTTATTACGAGAGCCTTCAGGAAGTAATTCCTGGAGGCTTTTTTGTGTTTTGTGCTTTGGAGGTGGGAGGGGATATGGGATAGAGAGGTGGCTGTGGTAGGTATAGTAGGTGTGTAGCTGATGTAGGTGTGGTAGGGAGATAGTTTATGGGGCTTATAAGGGCTCAGTAGAAAATTAGTGGGGATAGTATTTTCTGATTGAAATTAAATGCTTTACTTTGTGATATGGAAAATGAATATCTCAAAGCAATAGTAAGCGTGGTACTACCTGCACAGATTCTTGATTACTTTATAGTGGTTGGTTTGACACAAACGGATACCGAGATTCATATCAGTTTGGATGAGTTGATGGATAAGGCCCTTTGGGAGGATGTCCATTTCGAGTCAAAGGGATTCATGGAACCTGTAAGTGTGACCGATTTTCCAATCAGGGATCATAAAGTGATACTCAAGATACGCCGCAGACGCTGGACCGACAGCCGTACGGGCAAGAGTTTCAGCCTCCCCATCGACCTTGACATCGTAGCCAAGGGCACCCGTTACTCCAAGGAGTTCGGGGCTTTGGGGAATTCAACACCAGCTACCAAACTCCGTGCAATATTACTTGGACAATGGCAATTTAAAAGAAATATAGTAAAATGAAAGGAAAAAAAAATAATGTAATAGAATATAATGGACATGGTGGAATACCCGTTGGTAAAAACATTTTTTATTTGTGTTTAATTTGTAATTCAGTCATTCCATCTTGTCCAGATGAATATATTGAGTGCAAGTGTGGAAACCTTTCTGTTGATATAGAATCAGCAAGAGGGGGTGCAAAGGACATTTCTCAATTGGTGATTTTGCAAATAGAATAGTTTGCTTATAATAGAAGAACCACCTTTCGGAGTGGTTTTTTCTTTCTGACAATCCTTAAACGCCCTCTCTCAAAAAAAGTTATCAACACTACCTCCATTACTAAAACCCGTGAGCTTTTCAGCCTACCAAATGTCCATTACGCCAAAAGCTATGCAAATAAAAAGCCTGCCTTTTGATTGCGTAACAATCAAAAGGCAGGTAATGTATTGTTTTAGAGAAATCTATAGAAGTTTTTGGCTTACTTTATGTTTATGCTCCAACCTCTCTTCTCTTTCTATCCTCTCTATTCTGCTGTTTCTTCTTCAGCTCCAGCTTCAGGATTTAATGTCGCTTCAAAATCGGTAATGCCATATTTTACCAAGATATTGTACCATTGGATGAGTTTCTTAATATCGGTATCACGAACGCGATCGCGGTCAAAGGCAGGCAAAACCTCTGCGAAATAAGCACGCAAATCGGCAGAAGATGCTTTTTTATAATCAAAGGCAGCTTCTTTCAAGCCTTCTTTTTCGCCTAGGTTTTTAAGCACTTGCCACAAGGGTACATCTTCTGCATCGGTGTACATGGCAATGTCTGAAAGGCTGGTTACACGGTCGGTAGCGAATGCTGGAACACGACGGCGATTCTCGTCTAATGTTTCTACTATGAGATTCATCTTACCGCTGGATACCAATTTATAAAGTCCGGGCTTTCCCGAAATAGAAAGAATAGTTTCTAACATTTTCTTAGTATTTAATAATTTATTATTGTTTGTAATATTTTATCTATCTGTTGTACGATATCTTGCTCTCCATCGTTCACAATTTCAAAATCGGAGAGTCTCACCATCTCTTCTTGTGGCATCTGTCTGTTTATCCATTCCATAGCTCGTTCGTGCGATATGTTATCACGTTGCATCACTCGCTGTAGTCGAACCGACAAGGGAGCGGTAACACAAATCACATAGTTGATTTCGACACGATGACAAAAACCGCTATCGAAAAAGATGGCTGATTCTAGCCAATGGCAGCCCGAAGTGCGGAAATCATCGGCAACAGCCGGATGTATTACATTGTTGAGTGCCATTTTGTGGTTGTCGCTCTGCAAGAGATATTGTGCCAAAATACCCTTTTGCAATATGCCATCAACATAGACTTGCTGCCCAATGAGTCGGGTTAACGCCTGTTGTAAAGTCGTAGAAGTAGCCATCAGTCGTTTGGCTGAACTATCACAGTCGAATACCTTGATGCCTCTCTCTTGAAGAAACTGGCAGATATAAGACTTTCCACTGCCTATTCCGCCCGTGATAGCCACTTTCTTGGGCATTATCTTATCCCTATCGTTCGCCATCGATGTTTGGTTGCTCTGTCCCTGATTTTTCATTATTGCTCCACCAAATAATCCACTGCCTCTATCTCTAAGTGAGCTTTAGATACATCCGCCGGTACTTCTTGCAGAGTAATCTTGCACTTATCAGAAGGATGAGCAATCAGTTCACGATAGTCGACCACCACCTTAAACATATCTTCCCGTATCGTTCGGAATTGGCTCGCACCAATAATCAGTCGCACTTTAACTTTTGCAGGGAAGGTACGAAGACGCATTCCCTCGGGCATATTGATGGCATGTATTGGAACCTCTATGCTTTCTTCGGTAAGGATATCGGGATAGAGAGCCAATTTTACTTGTGAGGGAATCATCTTGACGGCAGGTATTTTCTTGAGTGAAACCCGCGTTGTGATAGTATCGGTGAAGTTGACGATATTCAATTCGTCGGTTTGCACATAGTGGATACTATCCAAAATCTGCTTACTGGCATAGATGGTAACATATTCGGGGGAGAACCTTGAAGCTGCCAAATAACGTTGTGCACCAGGCATCACCTTACCCATCATGCGGATAGGCACTTTCTTACTTTCTCCGAAATTAAAGTGGAAATCGAGCCGTTCGGGCTTAATCGACACGATGCGTGTTGAACCCGAGAGCTGGCTATACACCTGTTTTTGTAATTCGGTATTGGCGATGGTGCCTCTTCCTATATGCTTGTTGGCATAAGCCGCAAAGTTAAAAATCAATGGCTGTAGCTGTTCGCTCAAAGAGTAGCCCCAAATAACAAACCCCTTGTCCTTCAATATCACGCGTATTGTGTCGTCTTCTCCTGCTGTAACGACAACATCGGTTGGCACATTGACCATTCTTACGGGTACAAGAAACTCTTTCTCGTAAGTCTCGTTCAGTGAAGCCATCAGCCAAAAGCCACTACTTAGTGCAAGAAAAAACAAAAAAATCAGAAACTCTTTGTTCACAGTACTGAACAAAAAATTTCTGATCATTGACTGCATTTTTGATTTCTGGGGTTCTTCCATCAATTATGCGTTGTTACCAGGAACTTGCGATGCGTTAACATCAGCAAAGACATAACCTTTATCTACATTGATAACCACGCCGCGTGCTATCTCTACCTCAACGATATTAGTTGTGAGATCAATGCGTTTTACCACACCGTATATACCGCCGCCTGTTACCACTTTTGTGCCTTCTTGTAAGGCGTTTTGAAACGCTTTAATCTCTTTCTGACGTTTTTGTTGTGGACGAATCATGAAAAACCACATGATTGCAAAGATAGCTACCATCATAATGATGGGTCCCATGCCACTTCCACCTACACCGCCTTGTGCAGCTAAAAACATTGTTGTATTCATTTTTGTTTATTGTTCGTTATTGTTTTCTTCATTACTGATGATGGCACTCTCACGCTTGCTATTCGATTCGGGCATTGTTTTCAGCATCAAGCCTGCATGTATCAAGCCGCGTGCTATATTGTCTAGCATACCGTTAATATACCCTCCACTGCGGAAAGTGCTATAAAGCTTTGCTAAATCAACATACTCGTTGATGGTTACGCTTACAGGAATACCCGGGAAAGTCATCATTTCGGCGATAGCAATCTGCATAATAACCACATCCATGTATGCCAAACGAGAAAAATCCCAGTTACGAGAGTTTTCGCTCATGTAGCGTTGATATTGTTCTGCATTCAAAATAGTGGCTCTGAAAAGCTTGCGGGCAAATTCTCTGTCTTCCTCATCTTTATATTCGGGAAGCAAGGCTTGGTCTTCCTTGTTTGCCTCTTCAAAACGTTTGATGGTTTTCAATACAAAAGTATCGACAATCTCTTTATCGTCATTCCAATACAAACTCTTTTCTTCCAGCAGAGCATCCAAGTCCGAATTGTCTTGTATCAGTTGTTTGTAGAGTTTACGCCATAATTCACGATCCTCTTCATATGAGTTTTCTTCCGATTCCATATACGCTTGATACGCCTCTGTTTGCTCCACTCTGTTGCATAAGCCACGCACAAACTCAATGTCATCTTCCCATCTTTGCTTGAGGTGACTCATAAATTCGTTAAGCATCACATTCTCTTCCAGTTGCATAGCAAACTTATTCATGACAAACTTTTGAGATGGTACCTCTGTACCTTCACGCTGGGCTTTCTGTGTTCCAACTTCCACTCTGTGGCCTTCTTCTTTAGTAATAGCCACGATCAATGCCAGCAAATAATTGTACAGATCATAGGCTTTTGAAAGGCTGAATAACAGTTCTTTCTCTGCATTGTCCATATTTCTATTACCATTCTGATAGTAGGCATAGGTTAACTGAACAACTTTGACTCTAATTATTTCCCTATTAATCATCGTTTTGTTTTTCTTTATTGTACTATTGCAAAAGTATGCAAAATATCGCTAACATGCAAGTTATAAAGACCTTTTTCTATGTTTTTTGTACGAAAGGTTGCGAGTATAGACTAAAAAGCGTATCTTTGCAGGGCTTTTTGAAGCACAACGATGAAGAAAGACAAGTATTCACGTGTGATGGCGAATTAAGCATTATTATTAACAACTTAATTTAGAGTAACACATTATGTTAGAAATTAACGTATCAGGTAAGAAAAGAAGCGACCTCGGTAAGAAGGCTGCTAAAGAGTTGAGAAAAGAAGGTATGATTCCTTGTAACCTTTATGGCGAAAAGAAAGGCGAGAACGGTGCTCCCGAAGCTCTTTCATTCGTAGTTCCTATGTCAGAACTTCGCAAGGTTGTTTATACTCCTCACATCTACATTGTCAATATCGACATCGAAGGTGAAAAGCACGTTGCTGTATTGAAAGAATTGCAATTCCATCCTGTAACAGACGCTTTGATGCATGTAGACTTCTTTGAAGTAAACGAAACTAAGCCTATCGCAATCGGTATCCCCGTGAATTTGGTTGGTTTGGCACAAGGTGTTCGCGATGGTGGACGTATGAGCTTGTCTATCCGCAAGGTTGTGGTTAAGGCTCCTTACAAGCAGATTCCTGAAAAGCTCGATATCGATGTAACAGCTATGACCATTGGTAAGAGTATCAAGGCTGGCGACCTTTCATTTGAAGGACTTGAGGTTGTAACTCCCAAAGACGTTGTGGTATGCAGCATCAAGATGACTCGTGCCGCAGCAGCCGCAGCAGCCGCAGCAGCGAAATAAGTATTAATTTGACATCATTTAATGGACAAATACTTAATTGTTGGTTTGGGAAATCCCGGCAATGAATATGCCGAGACCCGACACAATACCGGATTTATGATATTGGACGCTTTGGCTAAAGCGTCCAATATTGTTTTTGAGGATAAGCGTTATGGCTTTGTGGCACGCACCAGTGTGAAAGGCCGACAGCTTATTTTGCTCAAGCCCACAACCTTTATGAATCTCAGTGGTAATGCGGTGAGATATTGGTTGGACAAAGAGAACATTCCGATGGAACGATTGCTTGTCATCGTTGACGATTTAGCTTTGCCCTTAGGCACGCTCCGTCTTAAAGGAAATGGTAGTAATGGAGGTCATAACGGTTTAGGACATATACAGCAACTCCTCGGGCAGCAATATGCCCGATTGCGTGTTGGTATTGGTAACGACTTTCCCAAAGGTGCTCAAGTCGATTGGGTGCTGGGTAAGTATGATGTCGAAGAGATGAAAACTCTTGAACCTTGCGTTGAAAAGGCTATTGAAATCATCAAGAGTTTTGCCCTAGCCGGACTTAACATAACAATGAATCAGTTTAATAAAAAAGGGTGAGGGGCATAGCTTGGTTTTATCGGAGGCATAGAAGTAATCAGGTGGGTGGCATTATTGGCTGTTAGACCTGTCCGATTAGTCCGACTACCTGCTTATTCGCACCTCATCTTATAGTCCTCTCAAAAAAACATTTTCATCATGTCTGAAGCACGAATAGATAAATGGTTATGGGCGGCCCGCATCTTTAAGACGCGGTCCATAGCTGCTGATGCCTGCAAAAACGGTAGAGTAACGCTCAATGGTTCGAATGTAAAACCGAGTAGGATGGTGAAAGAAGGTGAGGTGATAAGCGTTAAGAAACCGCCTATCGTCTATTCGTTCAAGATTCTCAAAGCCATCGAACAGCGTGTCGGTGCTAAACTCGTACCCGAAATTTACGAGAATGTAACAGACCCGAAGCAATACGAAATATTACAGATGAGTCGTATCAGCGGTTTTGTGGATAGGGCTCATGGCACAGGGCGGCCTACCAAGAAAGAACGTAGAGCACTCGACGCCTTTATCGACCCTATTACTTTCGGTTTTGACGAGGAAGAATAAAGTATATCATCTTATAACTATCTCTTAGTAAATCATCAAATGATAAGAATTGCCATTTTTGTTTCAGGCAGTGGAACCAACTGCGAAAACATTATTCGCTATTTTCAAGGCAGTAAAGAAGTCGAAATAGCCTTGGTTTTAAGTAATAAGGCTGATGCTTATGCCTTGGTGAGAGCCGAGAAGTTTGGGATTCCCACTCTCGTTATGCCCAAGAGTGAATTTGTGCAGGAAGAAAAGCTCATGACTACACTCAAGGCTCACGACATCCATTTTATCGTATTGGCAGGTTTTCTTTTGATGATTCCTCCATTTCTTGTTGAGGGCTACCATCGTCGGATGATTAATCTCCATCCAGCCCTTTTGCCTAAATTCGGTGGTAAAGGTATGTATGGCCATCATGTACACGAGGCTGTGAAGGCTGCAGGAGAAACCGAAACGGGCATGACGGTGCATTGGGTGAGCAACATATGCGATGGGGGAGAGATTATTGCTCAATTCCGCACACCTCTTCTACCAGAAGATACGCCAGACGATATTGCTCACAAAGAACATCTCTTAGAGCAGGAACATTTTCCAAAAGTGGTGGAGGATGTTCTGAAATCCATTGAGTGGGGCGAGTTGACGTCTGATAAATCCTGTTAACGCTCCAAAGAAACGTACTTTTGAAGAACGAAAAGAACGCATTTTAATTAATTAAATAGAAAAAATAAAACATGTTGACAATGTTAATGAGTGCCTTAACGGGCATTGTGGGCGATAGTATTTGGGTACATTGTATCATAATTGTCGTGGGGATAATGATAGTTTTAGGTGGGGCCGATTGGCTGACAAAGGGAGCGGTAGGACTGGCAGAGCGTATGCGAATACCGCAAATCGTCATAGGTCTTACCATTGTGGCGATGGGAACCTCTATGCCCGAGTTTTTTGTTAGTTTGCTGTCTGCTTTGAAAGGTACGCCCGATTTGGCTGTGGGTAATGTCGTGGGCAGTAACATCTTTAATACCTATCTTATCGTAGGTTTGGCAGCAGCTGTAGCACCTATACATATATTGAAGTCGACGGTGAAACGTGATATCCCCTTTGCCCTGTTGGCGTCTGCCGCTTTGTTGGGTATGAGCTTAGATGGCAATATCACCCGCACAGATGCCGGTATCCTCTTTTTGCTCTTTTGTCTTTTTATGGCTGTTACCCTGCATTATGCTAAAGGACAGAAAGAGGAGGTTGACGTTTCTCAAACACCGCTGAATTCTTGGAAAGCTCTGTTGTTCATCCTCGTTGGTTTGGCTGGCCTGATTATTGGAAGTTACTTCTTTGTGGAGTCTGCCACACAGGTAGCCTCTTCGTTGGGCGTGAGCGATGCCATTATTGGCTTGACAATCGTGGCAGGCGGCACCTCTTTGCCCGAGTTAGCCACTAGTCTTGTGGCGGCAAAACGCGGTAATAGCGGCATTGCCATTGGTAATGTATTGGGGTCAAATGTATTTAATATATTGATGATTCTTGGTCTTACAGGTCTTGTTTCGCCCATGGAGATACAGGGAATTACTACACTCGATTTTGTGATGATGCTCATCAGTGTCGTGTTGTTGTGGCTTTTCTCCTTCACCAAGTATCTCATTGCCCGCTGGGAGGGTGTGGTATTGACCGCCATCTATGTGGGTTATGTAACCTATCTCATCATGAACATATAACTCACGATATCGATCCGGTTCGATATCTCATTGATGTTAATAAACAAAAGAGGCTGAATTGCATTGCAATTCAGCCTCTTTTGTTCTTCAATTCAGTCTCTTTCGTTTTGTCATTCAGTCTCTTTTGCAAGTTGGAAGGATGGCAATGAAAAAACTTTATGTCTTGGTAAAGGGTGATAAGTATAGCCATAGGCTTGTTAGTGGATGAGAATATGTGGTTGAGTCTGTAACTTGCAAGGTCTAAAACCATAAGTTTAAAACTTTCACCTCATCATTCACCAACTCACCTGCTCATCAATATCCGTATATTTCTTTCAGCTTGGCAGTCAAAGCATTGCCTCTTAAATCTGCTGCAACGATGATGCCATCGGGGTCAACAAGGATGTTGGCAGGGATGCTCTTGATGCCATAGGGGGCTGCCGCCGCACTCTTCCATCCTTTCAAGTCGGACATATTAGGCCAGTCCATACCCAATTCTTTCACAGCCCGTTTCCAATCGTCGGCTTTGCTGTCAAACGAAACACCAATCACTTCGTAGCCTTTGGCTGCATGATAACGTTTGTAGCTGTCTACCACGTTAGGCATCTCCATACGGCAAGGACCGCACCAGCTTGCCCAGAAATCGACCAATACATAGTTGCCTTTGCCCACCCATTGGCTCAACTTCACGGTCTTTCCGTTCAAATCTTGCATTTCCAGGTCAGTGAACTTCAGGCCGGGTTTGCGTAGAGCCATACTTTCCATTGCCTTTTTGGTTTTTTCCAAGATGGGATGAGAAGTGTAGGCATAGTCGTTCTTGAGCAATTCTTCCAATTGTGCATATGTGATCATATCTTGGTTCTGACTGATAAAGAACGCGGGAAGCATGTCTTTTTGATGTTTCTTGCTAAAGTCGATAATGTCTTTGATGCGGTCTTTCTCCACATTTTCCAATTGTGTTTCCAATGTTTTCTTCTTGGTTACCCCCTCAATGGTTTCGTCGGCTGCCACTTTTTCCCATTCGCGGGCAATCTTCATAAACTCGTCGTTACGACTCTTTTGCTTTTTTTGGAAAGTAGAAAACTGCACATTCTCTGCCGAACCTGTAACCGCTCCGGTAACGATGTTCACCGTTGTTGGAGTGCGATCGGTCATTACACTGGTAAAAGTGTTACGGTCGGTCCAAAGAGTGATAAAGGTGTTGAGTTGTTTCTTGCCCTTTAATTGAAATCTACCATTGTTGACAGGCACGCTGTCTTGCCGGCGATAATTGTCGTTGGTAAAGTAGTATACCATCTTAGCGTCCTTAGGAACACTGCCTGTGATAAGAAACTCTGCATTCTGTGCATGGGTTGCTGCCACTGAAAGAGCGAAGGCAGCCATCGTTGCTAATTTTTTCATACTATTATATATAACCTTGTAAATGCTATTGATTAGACAACAAAAGTACGATTTTTATCTCAAAATGGCAGTTTGTGTTTTTTTTTCACTACCTTTGCAAACATTATTTAACAACAGAGTGCTTGGTAAACCTCTTAAAAAACAAGAAAAATGATTGATAAAAACAACAAGGTGAGCGTGCTTTTCATGCTTTTAGCCGTCATCTTTTGTGTTTGTCTTATTTCGGCAAACATCTTTGAAACAAAGCAGATTTCAGTGTTAGGCATTAGTCTTACAGGTGGTTTAATCGTATTTCCCATTTCCTATATCATCAACGATGTGGTGTGCGAAGTATGGGGCTATCGACGTATCAAACTGCTTATTTGGTTAGGCTTTGCCATGAACTTCTTTTTTGTGGCGTTAGGAGCGGTGTGCGATGCTATTCCGGGAGCTCCCTATTGGAATAATCATGAAGGCTTTCATGCCATTTTCGGGTTGGCACCACGCATTGCAGGAGCTTCGTTCTTGGCTTTTGTGCTGGGTTCGTTTGTCAATGCCTATGTGATGAGTCGTATGAAGATTTCTTCTCAAGGTCGCCATTTTTCTTATCGTGCTGTGCTAAGTACCATTTTTGGTGAAACTGCCGACTCGCTTATCTTCTTCCCCTTGGCCCTCTATGGCGTTGTTCCCACAGCCGAATTGCCCTTACTGATGTTTTGGCAGGTGGTGTTGAAAACTGCTTACGAGGTGTTGGCTCTTCCTCTCACTATCCAAGTTGTGAAGTGGGTGAAGCGTTACGAAGGCGAAGATGTATATGATAATGGTATTAGTTATAACGTTTTTTAAGGCTTAATCAAATCTCCCCGCAACATGCAGCCAGCAAGTAATAACAATGAAGAAAAAGTGCGTGGCGAATCGCTCACTCACTTAGGAGCCGTTACGCAATATCGTATGGACTATGCTCCCGAAGTATTAGAAACATTTGTCAATAAGCATCAAGATAACGACTATTGGGTGCGATTCAACTGTCCTGAGTTTACTTCGCTCTGTCCCATTACCGGACAACCCGACTTTGCAGAGATTCGTATTGCCTATATTCCCGATGTACAGATGGTAGAAAGCAAGAGTTTAAAGCTCTATCTTTTTAGCTTTCGCAACCATGGCGATTTTCATGAAGACTGTGTTAACATCATCATGAAAGACCTCATCAAACTGATGGAGCCTCGTTATATCGAAGTGGTGGGTTTGTTTACACCGCGTGGCGGCATCAGTATCTATCCCTTTGCCAACTATGGTAAGCCGGGTACCAAGTATGAGCAATTGGCAGAGCAGCGATTAATGAATTATGATATCAATAGATAATAAACTTTTGAGATAATGGGGGCTTTTTCCCGGCATTTTAGGTTATCTTAGGTTTTCCCCGGCTTTCTTCTTAGGTTGCCCCGGTTATTCCCGGGATATCTCGGGCAACCATAGGAAGGCCGGATATCTCCAGTCCTTTGTGTCCTTATTCTTCTCCCTTTCTTCTTAAAAGAATCCTCTTTATGGTGATAAAGAGTATATTTAATAAGGAATATTACTATAATCTCCTTATTTTTAGCGTTAATTTCTTTTTATCTTCTTTGTTAAATATATTTTAACTTAATGTTATTCGCATTTTTCTTGGGTAAGGTATAATTTTGCATTTATTGTCAAAACTTTCCAAAATGAAGAAGATATTACTAACAACCGCTATAATGCTTTTGGGTTGTGTTTATGCGGCAAGTGCACAGTTGCCATCAGTAACATTGAAAAGCTTATCGGGAAAGACCGTGAGAACTGATACGCTATATAATAATGGTCGACCTATCATCATCGATTTTTTCGCTACATGGTGTAAACCGTGTAATCGTGAATTGAATGCCATACACGAGGTTTACAACGAGTGGCAGAAGGAAACAGGTGTGAAGCTGATAGCAGTATCTATCGACCAAGCACAGAATATAGATAAGGTGAAACCGTTAGTCGATGCCCAAGGATGGGAGTTTGAAGTTTTGCTCGATCCGAATGGTGAGTTTAAACGAGCACTCGGGGTGCAGATGATTCCTTACACGCTGATTGTAGATGGCAAAGGAAAAATTGTTTATAAACACAATGGCTATACCGATGGTGCAGAAGAAGAATTGATAGAAAAAGTAAGAGAACTCATAGCCGACAAATAATACCAAAATTTGAACAATCACACCTAAAGACCTATCTAAATAATAAATATGAATATTTATCAATCGTTGGCTCTCATTGCCGGTATTACCTTCTCAGCTACCGCACTTTACGCACAAGAACAGCAAGACAACAAAGTTGTTGTAAGTGGAAGTATACAAGCCGATGCTCTTATACCCAAGGAAGACGAGAAGATTGGTTCCGGAACTTATAAAGATGATTGGCTCATCAATCCCTATGCACAAGTTAATCTGACAAGCAAGTACGTTGATGCAGGGGCAAGAGTGGAGTTCCTGGAATATCCCTTGCCCGGCTTTGAACCTGACTTCAAGGGTTGGGGTGTGCCATATTTTTATGTAAAAGGACATTATAAAAATGTGGAGTTGACACTGGGGCATTTCTATGAGCAATTTGGTTCGGGTTTTATTTTACGCACCTATGAAGAACGAAGTTTGGGTGTCGACAATTCTCTGCTTGGCGGACGTTTAACCATCAAGCCTTTTAAGGGTGTAACCGTTAAAGCTCTTTCGGGAAAACAACGTCGTTATTGGGAGCATAATGACGCTTGGGTGAGTGGTGCCGACCTCGAACTCAATATCGACCAATGGTGCAAAATCATGCAGAAGAAAGGCACTTATCTCACCTTAGGCTTGTCGGTGGTGAATAAGAATGAGAAAGACGAAGTAATTATGGCCGATGCAGAACATCGACTCAACCTGCCGCGAAATGTCAATGCCTTTGATGCCAGATTGCGTCTGCAGACAGGTAACTTTAATATTCTTGGTGAGTGGGCGATGAAGACACAAGACCCCTCATTTGATAATGGATATATCTATCGAAGAGGAAATGTAGCCATGTTGTCTACATCCTACTCGGAAAAAGGTTTTAGTTTGCTTGTTCAGGCAAAGCGTTCAGACAATATGTCGTTTCGTTCTCGTCGCAGCATGATGGGCATATCGTCGTTTATCAATCATCTTCCGGCCTTTACCTTGGATCAAACCTACTCGCTCGCCGCCTTTTATCCTTATGCCACAAATCCTGATGGCGAATGGGCATATCAAGCAGAATTGGCTTATAAGTTTAAGAAAAACACTTTCTTGGGAGGAAAGTATGGCACTCATGTCAAGATTAACTTTTCGCATATTCATGCTATTGAGAAAAAACTTAAGAAGGGTGGCGAGAGAGGAACCGATGGTTATGAATCAGCTTTCTTTAAATGGGGAGATGAACGCTATTATCAAGACTTGAATGTGCAGATGGAGAAAAAACTTTCGCCGAGTTTCAAAATCAACTTGATGTATATGAATCAGTTTTACAACAAAACAGCGGTGGAAGGAGAGGGTGGTATGGTACATTCGGACATCTTCGTGGCAGAAGGGAAATATAAAGTAAATAAGAAGATGACGCTTCGTGGCGAGGCACAATATCTCAAGACCGAAGACGACCAGGGGGATTGGATGTTTGGACTCTTGGAGTTGTCGGTACTCCCAAATTGGATGCTCACTCTGTCAGATATGTATAATAGTGGCGATACAAAGCTCCATTATTATTCAGGTTCGGTAACATACTCCCAAGGGTCGCATCGCTTGCAAGTGGGGTATGGACGCACTCGTGCAGGTTTCAATTGCTCGGGCGGTGTATGCCGCTATGTACCCGCCAGTCGTGGTGTAACAATTTCCTACAACTATAACTTCTAAACGATATCAACTAACAACTTTAAATAAAGCATGAATACTCAAAAACTGGTGAGTGCATTTTTTGTACTGGCAACATTGATACTTACCGCTTGTGATAACGAGATACACGAGAATGACAGGTTCATTCCTGTTGAGAAAAAAGTGGCTAGACGAGCGGTTCTTATTGAAGACTTTACTGCACAGAGATGTGTGAATTGTCCGGATGCGACAGACGAGATAGAGAGATTGCAAGAGCAATATGGCAAAGAGAATGTTATTGCCGTTGGTATTCATAGCGGCGATCTCGCCAAAGAGTTGAAGGATGGCAAATTGGTGCCACTACCTTTGTGGACAGAAACCGGGCAGGAGTATTATAACGCACAAAGTATCATCAACTTTGGACAGCCTACAGCCATTATTAATAGGGTAGATGGTTGGGGACTTGCACCCGGTAAATGGTCGGATGTTGTGGGGAAAATGCTCGAAACGGAGAGTCCGGTCACCATTAATATTGTCAATCGGTATAATGATAGAATGAAAACCGCAACCATTAATATTGAGATTATGAGCAACGAGACCTTCCAAAATAAGCATCTCCAAGTGTGGTTGGTAGAAGATAAGGTGAAGGGATTGCAAGAGATGAAGAACAACGTGACGAAAGACGATTATATTCACAATCATGTGTTCCGTACAGCGGTTAACGGTACATGGGGAGAAGCTATCCATATAGAAAAAGGTGTTGCGACAAAGACTAACCATCAATTGACGTTGAAGGAAGAGTGGAAAGTAGAAAACCTTTCTGTTGTCGCTTTTGTTTATGATAAAGATGAAGAGGTGGGCGTTCTTCAGGTAGCAAAAAAAACATTGGCTAATTTTTAACGACTTACAGATATGAAAAAGATTTTTACATTGTGTTTGGCAATTATCGGTGCCATGAATATCTTTGCACAATCAGTGAATTACACCACTTTTCAGTTTGTTGATGCAAATGGAAAAGAGATAAAAGATGGTTCCGTGATAGAGGTGAAGGCGAATGGCAAGAAAATGGAATCGGGAATAATGGTTAAGTCCGCAAAGACCACAGATGACAAGTGTATCATTACCTATGATGTGTCTGAAATGAGCTCAGGGGTTTATGAGTTATGTTTTGTTCGTTGTATTAAAACAATAACAACCCCAACAGCTACAACCGAAACATCGGCATGTAATGATGAAAGTTTTACCACACTGTCGTTAGCCGATCATTGGGCTCCTGATTCTTATGGTACCTGTGTCACTACGCTCCAATTGCGTAAAGGAAAACTTTTTGGTACCGGCAAGAAAGCCTATTGGGGGGCCGACTTGGAGACCAAAGGTCCTAAAATCACCATCAAGTATATCTATTCAGAAACAACCGGAATGAATGGAGTTACGGTAAATTCAATAAAAGAATTGGCTCGCTATTCTTTGGCCGGCACAAAACTGACCGGCCCTACCAAGGGCGTTAATATCGTTAAGTATAGCGATGGCTCGGTTAAGAAAGTTGTTGTTAAGTAACAATAGGTAGTTGATTTTCAATGTTTGTATCAAGCTCCCAAGGTATGCTTTATACCGTGGGACTTGATGCTACTTTGTAGCTAAAACCTGCAATGATTGTTTTTGGTAAAACCTGTATTTATTCATCATCTAAATACCCTTAAAGCAATGAAAAAGCTATTGACGCTTGTGGCATTCGCTATGTTTTTTTGTAGCATGAGTGCAAATAGTATCGTGATAGACGATTTTGACGATTATACTCTTCCCCCCGTAGGAAAGGTAATAGTTGAAGATTCTCAATGGTGGCCCAACTTTACCAATGGCAATACCAGCACAACCGGTGAAGGTAAGTATGCTAAGAATTATAAGGTGGCTATCTTTATTCCTGGCACATATGCAGGCAAGAAAATTGCAGAAATAAAGTTTCATATTGCCGACACAAGGGTGGTGTCGAGTGTCGAAGCATGGATAGCAGAAGAATTGCCAGCTACCATCGATTTAACCACAACAAAGTTTAGTAAGTCTGTCATTGCGAAATCTGTTAATCAGGTAACCCTCCTCGAACCCTATGTCATCCCGTCAAAGGGTGTATATGTGGGCTATTCTTTCAATGTTAAAAGTTTTTACAGCTATGAAACAGCCAAACAGCCTATAGCTCTCTCCGATACCAAGGATACCAAGGCAGGTTGCCACTATCGTTCATCTAATGATGATAAGTGGGTCAATCTCATTGATTTGGGATATAACAGCCCTGGTATAACCGTTCTTCTTACTGGCGATGGTGAAGAAGATGGGGGAAACACCGGAGGAGACAACACGGATAATAGCGATAATATTGACATAGATAACGGTACCGATACAGATAACGGTGGTAATGGCAACGATGATGGTACTGGTGGCGACGATGGGGTTGATATGGATAACGACCGCGAACCTTTCCCGCTTGTCCGTAGAGTGGTTGTAGAGAAGTTTACAGGCTCTTGGTGTCCCAACTGTACACGCGGTATGGCAGGTTTCGATTATCTTGCAGCCAATTTTCCAAATAGCTTTATTGGTATTGCTGCCCATGGTGGACAGGCAACCGAACCGATGAGTATTGGTTATGACAATGGTTTTCATAATGCTTACGGATATCCGGGTGCAACCATCAACCGTAATACGCGTTATGCCGATCCATATCAGAATGGACGTGTCAGAGATGCCTTTAGAGAGGAGTTAAATCAGCCGTCAATTGCTGCTGTTAGGGTAATTCCCACATGGGATCGCGACCATAATATCAATATCACCACTAATGTGTGGTTTACAGAAGATGTAGCCAACAATGGACGATATACCATTGCTTATGTTGTAGTGGCAAATGGGGTTCATGGTTCATCCTATTCTTGGGCTCAGGCAAATAATCTGTCAGGAGCTTATAGTGGCGATGCATATCTCAATAAGTATGCAGCAATGAGTAATCCCGTTTATAATATGCGTTATAACCATGTGGCCATTTGTGCCAAGTCGCCTGCAAAAGGTATTCATGGTAGTTTGCCCCAAAATATAACTGCTCGCAGAAATATAAGCCATAATTACACCATTCAGAAGTCAGAACTCCGACTTCTTAGTAATATTGATCGGTGGGCAGATATAGAGGTAATAGCTATGGTTATCGATACCGAAGGAGAAGTTATTGTTAATGCTGATGAGGCTAATGTGTCGAGCGTTACAACCGGTATCGATTTTACAGAAGTTATCCAGCACCCCAATGATGATACCATCTATTCAATTAATGGTTTGAAAATGGGACATGGAGTAGAAGATTTCAATCGCCTGCCCAAAGGAATCTATATCATTGAAGGTAAGAAAGTGATGAAATAGCATCAACAAGCTGTTGTAATCTTCAATGAAAGTGACTTTTACTTGAAAAGATAAACTGTTTCAGCCAGTTGTACTGATAATTTTCTAAAATAAAAATGAAAAATAAAAGTATACTTTTATTCATTTTACTTTTGCTGTGCAATAAAATATTGGCACAGATATCGGTATCCGGTGGGGTTATGCATGGCTATCTTCGTGAAGGATTGCCAGATTGCCATGTGAGTATTATCAATACGACAAGTAACAGCGTGATTTGCTCCGACAACACTAAATTGCAACGTTCCGAAATCCAACAGGAAGGCAATACGATTATTTCACTCGACAAGAAAGCCCCAGCTCTATTCAATATGCAATGCAACCTTGACTCTTCATCCTACATTGTCACTATAGAGAAAAAAGGCTATGAGACTTGGACTTATAAGTTGACAGACGATGATATAAGGCAGAAACGCAAATTAGATTTGGGCGTGATATACCTTATGCCAAAGATGAAAGAACAGGTGCTGGATGAAGTAACGATAAAGGCAACTAAAATCAGGATGTTTTACAGCGGAGACACATTGGTTTATAACGCTGATGCTTTCAATGTGTCACAGCTTGACAAATTGAGAAAACTTGTCAGTCAACTGCCAGGAGCAGAATTCAAAGACGGAGCATTGAAAGTCAATGGAAAAACAATCGAAAGCCTGACCGTCCATGGGAAAGATTTCTTCAATGGAAATATAGACGCTGCTCTCGACAATCTTCCTGCCTATGTCGTAAGCAAACTCAAGGTTTATGACAAGGCGGGAGAGATGAGCGAACTGACGGGGCGAGACATGCACGACAAATCGTACATGATGGATGTAAAGCTGAAACGAGAATACATAGGCACTTGGATAGCAAAACTTGAACTCAATGGCGGTTCTCGGCATTTATGGGGGACTCAGGGAATGCTTATGCGTTTGGACGACCGGCAGATGTTCAACGTCAATTTTGATGCAAACAACATTAACTCCAAGAGGGAGATGACCGAGATGGGTGACATGAGTGATGATTATCAGTCAGGTCGCCTTACCACGCACAGAACGAAATTTGATTACTACTATGAACCCAATGAAGCATGGCGGTTACGACTCAACGGAGCGGCTGCAAGTGATAATTATAACAAAGACCAATGGACAAATACACAAATCTATATGACTCCTTCTGACTTAATTACCAACAGCATAAATACCAGTCAGACCAAAACAACAAACATTGACTTGTTCAGTGCCATACGCTTCCGCCAAATCAAAAAACAACAACATGAGTTGAGTTATTCGTTCCACTATGGTTATGAGAGAAATTGCATAAATGCAGAATCAAGTGCCAAATTCGTAGATTCATTATCCGCAGCATATCAACTCATCCATCCACAATACTCCTGCTATCGTGACATTACTCATAATGCAGCACTCAACTCTGCTTTCAATATAGGCTCGGAAGTGCTGAAATTCAATACAGAACTGCGAAAAAACACATTCAACAGATGGCATTATGAAAATTACCGGTTGATGCGACACACTGCCGTTGACGAAGCACAGAGAAAATATGGCCGCATGAAAGAGCACGCCTTTAATATAAGTTCCAAGTTAGAATATCTTTGGAGTATTATTGATTCAAAGGGAAAGCAGATGAATCTCAACACCGCTGCTTTCTTTCGTCATGACAATGGTTCGGCATCTCATCCCCTTTACCGCCTTGATTGGATGCAAAACCACGAAATAACAGACTGGTCGATGGCATCATTAGGCATTCTGCCTTCTGGTAATTGGGAGAGTGTGTGCATTGACAATGCCAATTCCTATTATTCAGACACCAGAAGCGATAAAGCAGGAGTAGAACTCAAAGCTGTTTACAAACACACTTCATCCCAGAGAAACACTTGGGAGTGGAAAGCCTGTTTGAATGGCGATTTCAACGAAAGGCAATTGGACTACGACCGAGATGCGTGTACCTATAAAATCAATAGGCATGCATTCTTTCTTTATCCTGAAGTCTCTCTGGAATGGAAAAAATCCAAGAGCGATTCCTGCCACTGGGCACATAGAATGTTACTGAAATATAAAGGAACTCCTCAAATGGCTGACTTATTTAAGTTACTGCCAATCAGAGACGGTTCTGACCCACTGAATATCTTTTTGGGAAATGAAAATCTAAAGAATGCTTTTATCAACGAGGCTGGTATCAATTATTATACAGACAACAGTATTACACGGCATTCAATAGGCGGTGAAGTGAATTGGAGACATGTAAACAACGATTATGCCATGAAATCAGTCTATGAAAGTGCAACTGGCAGAAGAACCTATACACCGATAAATACGTCAAAAACACATTTGTTAAATGGTCGTATTTTTTATTCTTTTCCTATAGGCAAATCACAGCATTTTTGGTTGACTACGAGTCTTTCCGAAAATTACTATTGCCGTGAAGAAGTGTCGTACACAAACAATATAAACATCGAGCAAGGCAAGATGCTACACTCTCTCACAATCACCCCATTACTCCGTGTTAACGGAACCGTCGGAGATAAATTCAGAGGGTCAATAGCTTGGCAAACTGACTTTCAGAAAGTTTCTTGGTCCGGCGAACACCATCATTATCGAACGAGCAAACTTTCATCTGACCTCACATGGCAACTTCCTTGGAACTTAGAACTCGGCTCTGATTTCAAAGCCTTCTTTTATGATGGTTATTCAGATGCCTCTCTTAATAAGAGCAAATCTATTTGGAACTGTTCTTTGAACAAGTATTTTAATTTGAAAGGTAACATCTTGGCCCTGAAAGTAACAGTTCATGACATTTTGGACAATGCTTCCAGTCTTACTACGTCTATGTCCTATGCAGGCCGTATTGAAGAATATACGAACATCATGCCTCGCTATGTACTTCTCAGTATAAATTATATGCTTAATTGGTCTTCAAAAAATAAATAAGTGTTATGGATAAACAGCCGTTAGTAAGTATTGTGTTACCAGTTTATAACGCCTCAAAATATATAGGCGAGTGCATTGAAAGTATATTAGGGCAACCCTATCCATATTTTGAATTGATTATTTTAGATGATGGGTCGGTGGATAGCACTATTGCCGAAATGTTAAAATTCAGAGACAATAGAATACAGCTTATTAAAAAGAAGTATAATTTTATTGATACGTTGAATACGGGCTTGAGGCATTGCAAGATAAATGATGTTACAATTGTAACAATGACTTTTACCATGGCTCGGATTACGAAGTGTAAGCACATATAACTAATACTCATATGATATGAATAGTTTAACATAATCAATAACAACTATAGGCGATTTGCTCCTTCGCAAAACCATAACAAATTGCGAGGAACCCATCAAGGATGTAGAGCTATGTGTGCCTCCCTATCAACGTCCATACAAATGGACTGCCCGGAATGCCATACAATTGCTCGATGACATTATTGATGCCAAGAATAGCAATAAGGAAAGATACAGGGTAGGGACGCTTATCCTTCACAAAAGAGACGGAAAGGAACAATATGATATTGTTGATGGTCAGCAACGTACCATAACCTTCTCACTGCTTCTGACGGCATTAGGAGAAGATA
>JALEWR010000027.1 GCA_022783515.1 Prevotella sp. | reverse complement strand
GATAAGTGGCTCTTAGTTCGCTCACCTTACAGCCTTGATGTGCCAAATGGCTCAAGAACAAGGCGATACCTACCAACGCATCGCGACCGTAATGGCTCTCGGGATAAATCACTCCACCATTGCCTTCACCACCGATGATGGCGTTAACGGCTTTCATCTGTGTGGTTACGTTTACCTCACCCACAGCCGACGCAGTGTAATTGCCACCATGTTTCTCGGTAATATCGCGAAGAGCACGAGTTGAACTCAAATTAGATACGGTGTTGCCCGGAGTATGTGCCAACACATAATCAGCAATACTAACCAATGTGTACTCTTCTCCAAACATCTTACCGTCTTCGCATACAAATGCCAAACGATCGACATCGGGGTCGACAACCACGCCCAAATCGTAGCCACCTGCCGCCATGGTCTGCATGATAGCACCCAAATTCTTTTCCAATGGCTCGGGGTCGTGAGCGAAATCGCCTGTAGGTTCGCCAAACAATACGGTACATTCAACGCCTAATTGTTCTAACAACTTAGGAAGTACAACGCCACCCACGCTGTTAACAGCATCGACAGCGACCTTGAAGTTGGCTTTCCTGATGGCCTCAACATCTACCAACGGAAGTGCCAAAACACTGTCGATATGACGTTGATCAAAGCTATTGTCTTCTCTATACTTGCCCAAGGTGTTGACATCAGCATACTCAAAAGCTTCACTCTCAGCAATAGCCAAGACTTCAGCTCCATTCTCTGCTGTCAAGAACTCACCCAAATGGTTGAGTAATTTCAAAGCATTCCATTGGCGAGGGTTATGACTGGCCGTGATGATAATACCGCCATCGGCACCTTCCATTGTTACAGCCAACTCTGTAGTGGGGGTTGTTGCCAAGCCTATGTTTACCACATCGAAGCCCATACCCATAAGTGTACCGCACACAATGTTCTTTACCATTTCGCCTGAAATGCGTGCATCACGTCCTACAACTATCTTGTTGCTCTTAACAGGTGTATTCTTTCTAATAAAGGTTGCATAAGCTGTGGTAAACTTAACGATGTCTAAAGGGTTCAAAGTGTCGCCCACTTGACCACCAATAGTACCACGAATGCCGGAGATTGATTTAATAAGTGTCATAAGAAATATTGTTAAAGGGTATTCTCTTATTCATTGAATAATGCAATATCGATTATCTACCGCGTTGATAAGTAATCTCATACACGGTGGGATATACGTTGCGAGTAGCATGTTCTTGTCCTTTATCATGAGGCACAATGATGCGAACCTTTGCCAATTCGTCGCCAACATTCACTACTCTGCCTACATAAATATAAGATAAAGGCAACAACCAACCGGTGGGAACAGTGGTCTTGGAGTATTCACTATATACGCGATACATACTGCTACTGGTGTCGAAAGTACCGGTAAAAGTACCACTCGTATTGCTCACATACATCATATCGGGCTCTCTCATCACTTCGTTGCTCAACTGGATAGAGTCTTGCGAGCGATTAAGATTCCATTCAGAGAAACGACAAAGCACGGTAACATTCTCTCCATGCTTAATTTTCTCGCCCACACCTTTACGAAGTATTTGCATATATACACCTGATGATTCAAACAATACATATTCGTTCTTAGCTGTATCGGTTGTTTCTCCCGCTGCTTGAAACTGTTCTTCGCTAATCACCTTAATACCCTTATTCTTGATATACGACTCAATGGACTTACGTTCTGCCTCCACCTGGTCGGCATATGTTTCGTGTTTGTTACATGCAACAAATACAATTACGCCCACAAGAGCAAGAAGAATGGTCGTTATTTTTTTCATTTTTACCGTTTATTTTTACTTCACAAAGTTAATAAAAAGATTATATCTGCGATATTTTAGTATTCTTGTTTATACTTTTTTATACATATACCATCACGAACGCAGGCGATCGGCATAGGCCTTTACTGCTTCTTTCACAACACTTTCTGCTTCTTCCAACGAACAATGCAGCTTACCGCCACTGGCATTGAGGTGTCCACCACCATTGAAAAAGCGTGCCGCCATCTCATTACAGGGAAAATCGTCGACCGATCGAAGGCTTACCAACACAAGATTGTCTTTCTCACTGTCTTCACGAAGGGCGATAACGAGCTTCTGTCCTTTAATTCGCAAGGGTTCATTCACCAATCCTTCGGCATCACCCTTCACAAAATGGAAATCTTTCATATCCTCCCTACTCATCGCAAAATAAGAGGCGTTGCAGTCGTTAAATACATTCAGCTTCTGCGACATGATATAACCTCTAAACCGAATAGCCCACGAGCTATAGTTGTTGTACACGTTTCGGTATATCTTATCTTTATTAATACGTTTGGTTAAGAGCTGCCCGATGATGTAGTAGATTTCCGGATAATTTGAATTATAAGTAAATCCGCCGGTATCGGTCATCATTCCGCAATAGATACAAGAGGCCCCTAAACGTGAATATTCGTCGAATCCGCCCAACTGCGACACTATTCTGAAAATAAGTTCGGAGGTACTTGAGATGTCCGGATGCGAAACCATAAGGGCTGTATCCATAGAAGGAGCGAGGTGATGGTCTATCATTACCTTGGGAGCTTGGCAATTCTCCAAGGTTGTCTGCATGTCGTCTACCCTACTATAAGCATTAAAATCCAGGCAAAAAACAAGGTCGGCTTGTTCAAAATAACCTTGCACTTCCTCGGGATGTTTATCATAACGCACAATCTTTTCCACATGAGGAAGCCATCGCAGGAAATCGGGAAAGGAGTCGGGTACAATTACCCGTGGCTCTTTACCTATCTGTCTTAAGTATTCTGCCCATCCTAACGATGACCCTAAAGCATCGCCATCGGGCGACTTATGGCAACAAATAATAATATTTTCGGCTCCATCAATGAGCTGACGCAATAAGGCTACTTCCGCCTCTGAAAGAATATCTATCTGCATAACGTTGCAAAGATAGTAAAAAAAGAGTGTGTAGCAAAAAGAGTGAGAGGGTAACTTCTATATCATTAGAGTATTGGCTCTTGTGTTAACAGATATAGTAGATAAAGATGAAACAATCTGTTCATCATATAATGAAAGAATAATTGAAAAAG
>JALEWR010000026.1 GCA_022783515.1 Prevotella sp. | reverse complement strand
CTTTTTGGATTACTTGTAAAATAGAGATAGAAAATATTGCATACGAAAATAGCGAAAGTTCTTTATTATAAAGACTTCCGCTATTTTCTTGTTGGGTGACTAGTGGGATTCGAACCCACGACATTCAGAACCACAATCTGACGCTCTAACCGACTGAACTATAGTCACCATCGTATTACTTCCTTCTGAAAGCGAGTGCAAAGTTAAGACATTTCAGTGAATAGACCAAATTTTTTCGCTGCTTTTTTATCATATCTAATAAATAATCTGGTGTAATAAGACTTTGATGGGCAGCCTTACCCAACTATAGGTTGTGGATTGACTTGGATAAGCATATAGGCACATCCCTCTATAGAAAAGACTACAGCGACACCACTCCCGTTAAATCCGTCTATGCAAAAAAAAGGAATGCAAACGTGTGGCTTACATTCCTTTTCTATATCAATCATCTTAAAGGCGATAATATTTCTGTTTATAATCTTTGCTTTCACTTTACTTTAACACATGAGATAAATACAACTACTTGTAATAATTGTGCCATGGAAAGATGAAAGAGAAGAGATTGCTATTTTTTTGCTGGTGTAGCAGGAGCTTCTGTTGCAGGAGCAGCGTTAGCAGGTGCAGCAGTAGTTGCAGGTTTAGCAGCACCGAAACCGGGTGTGTTATTAGGATTAGCTGCAGGAGATTCTGTCGTAGTTCTTTCCAAAACACTTTGTGATGCTGTAGATTGTGGTGCTACATAGGCACAAGCCACGCTGATAACAACCATAGCAATTGCCAATCCCCAAGTGGTTTTCTCCACGATGTCAGTAGTTTTTCGTACTCCCATAATTGAGTTAGAGGAAGAGAATTGTGAAGAAAGACCTCCTCCTTTAGATTCTTGGATAAGTACAATACCTATCATTAAGAACGACGCCAATACGATAAGTATTACCAAAAGTGTGTAAATTGAAGTCATTTTTTTACTTATTTATTTTTTATTATTTATTATCAATTTCTCTAAGAAACGCATTTGGTCTGCAAAGTAAGCATTTTTTTTTGGATAATTCAAATATAAACGCTGAATAATTTCAAGTGCCTTCTCATATCGACCTTGCTTAATATAAATTTTAGCCATTGTTTCTGTGCAATAGCTTTCATTCTCCGCTTCTTCGGTTGCATCTTCTTTCAATTCCATTTGTGGAAGATACTCCAGTTCATCTTTCAGCTGTATTCTACCCTGCTCTTTATAAATGAAGTTGTCGATGAGGTCTTGCCCTTGCAATTGTGGTATCTCCTCGTCTTGATTCTCCATACTATTCTCTATTTCCAAGAGATATGCCACATAGTCAACGGCAGCATCGGCAGGTGTGGGTTTGCGTGTTGAGTTTTTCTTCTCCTCCACTTCTTCGGGTATCGATTCCAGAAAATCATCAATCAGGGCTATTGTACGATTCTCGTCGTTTTCAACCTTCTCCTCCACTTTTTTATGCTTTCCTTCTGTCTTTAAGCGATAGTGCGAGGCTTCCACCATATCAAACAACACCTTGCGGTTGGTGAGGTAAATGGCAGAACGACGCAACTCTTCATCGAAAGCAGGGTCGTGCAATATATAGAGATTGTGCAACATCAGCAATCGGGCAGGCTGATAATAAGGATATAAGGCTACCAGACTACGCAAATCGTAGAGAGTTTCCTTATCCATTTTTTCCGGATGATTGATTAGTTGCGTTAAATCCATATTGATATGATATTGCTCTTGCATGAAGTTTATTGCTTTTTTACCAGTTAGCCACTGTGGCATTGAAAATCTGTTCGGTCAGGTCTTTCACCATATCGGTTACAAGTTGTTCTTGCACAGAGTTAAGGCTCATCGTTGTTTCGTATACTGCTGTAGCCGTAAATTGACGTTCAAAGTCTTCTTGCCTATTCTTTGTATTGGTAAATCGCACGTTGACAGTCATCGACAGCTCCGTTTGTGCCGAATAGCCTTCGCTCGACACCGATTTATTACGCTGCGAATACTGTATTATTTCGCCGTCTATTTTCAAGTCGCCATTGCGTTTCACCTGTACCAACTTGGTGTGATTGGCGTAAAGATCTTTCAAAGCATTGTTAAACATAGGTGCCATTGGCCCCCATATATAGGTGCTTCGATTGGGAAAATCGGCAATCTGTATGGTCTTGGTCTTGGTATAGTCGATGCTTGCTCCATTGAATTTGTACGACACTGAGCATGACAAGAGTAACAGACAAGTCAATACTATCGTCAGTTTATTTATTTTTGTCCAATCCATACTGTTTGATTCTACGATATAATGTGCGATCGGAGATACCGAGTTCCATCGCAGCTTTCTTTCTGTTGCCGTGATGTTTCTCCAAGGCTTTTTCAACCATCTGTCGACCTAAATCATTGAGATTAAAACTTTCTATCTCGTTAATTTCTTCGGCATCGGCATCCACAAAAGAGGTCATCGATGTTGTTGTATGTTTCTCCACCCGGGGAATCACACGATCTACTGTTGGGATGACATGTTCCACGGCTTCTACTGTAGGCAGAAGTGAGCTGTCTGCATGTTCCAGGGGCGGTAAGGTTGCCGTTGTTGGAATGATATCGTGTACTACCTTAGCGGTGGGTTGATCGTCCAATCGTTTACGCAAACCCGATATTTCACTTCTCAATTCTGCCACGTTTCCACGCAGTTCATACAGAATTTTATAAAGTATCTCACGCTCACTTTCATAAGAATGATTGCCACCTTGCGATATAGGAGCCAACTGTGTACTCTCCGGATCTTGCGGAATAAACTTCTGCAAAATCTCGGGAGTTATCTCCCTTTTCTCACTCAACATCGACATCTGCTCAGTGATATTCTTGAGCTGACGCACATTGCCCGGCCATTTATACTTCACCAACAAGCGTTTGGCAGACTCGGTCAATGTTATTTTGGGCAATTTATATTTCTCTGCCATCTGCATGGCAAAAAGACGAAACAGCAAAACGATGTCTTCGCCACGATTGCGGAGCGGAGGCATCTGTATAGGAATGGTGTTAAGACGATAATATAAGTCTTCACGAAAACGTCCTTCGCTGATGGCTTTACGGATGTTGACATTCGTTGCAGCAACAATACGCACATTGGTTTTCATGATTTTCTGACCACCCACACGGATATATTCTCCTGTTTCGAGTACGCGTAACAATCGTGCTTGTGTTGCTATGGGCAACTCTCCCACCTCATCCAAGAAGATTGTACCGTTGTTTGCCGTTCCAAAATAACCTTCACTCTCGCCTATTGCACCTGTAAACGATCCCTTTTCGTGTCCAAAAAGTTCGCTATCGATGGTGCCTTCAGGAATAGAACCGCAGTTGATAGCAAAGTACTTCTCACGGCGACGGGGGGAGTTGTCGTGTATCACACGAGGAATAATCTCTTTACCCACTCCACTTTCTCCGATAATCAGCACAGAAAGGTCGGTTGGTGCAACTTGTAAAGCCACATCCAACGCCCGATTGAGGGCATCGCAATTACCCACAATGTTGTATCTCTGCTTAATTCTTTGCAATTCTGAGGTATCCATATATCTGACAAAATTACATATTTTATTTGACAATCCGACCAATTAAACTTTTTTTAATCGGCATTTCTCAGTCAGTTTCGTCACGATTTTCCCAGCTTAATCAATAACAATCCTAAGCCTGTCATTATCAATTCGCGTACTCGCACAATCAAAGCTACGAAAATAGCCGAACTTGCGGCTATACCCAAACCTGCCGACGACATCAAGAAACCACCTTCACGACCACCTAACTGCAAAGGCATAAAGAAGAGAAGGTTAGCAAAAAGGGAGGTAAAGGATAGGATGAGGATGCACTGAATAAAACTTACATCAGCTGTTAGCACCAATAAAATGAAATATATCTCTAAAGCCGACAACACTCTACACGCCAATTCTAGCGACACAGCACCCCAAAACGTGCGTTTATTCTGCTTGTGCAAAGCAGCAATCTGTCTGTCTACAGTATCCAGCTGTTCTCTGTTACGCGTCACAAAGGGTAAAGCCCACTTTTTGATAAAAGGCAGCTTACTCATCAGATTCATAGCCCGGACAGCCAACCCTTTTTGATAGCCGAGCATAAAAAACCAGAGTCCTAAGACGCAAAATGCACCTGCTGCCAACAGCACCATACCTATTCCCACGCCCAAAGGCTGTGTCAGTAGATATAAAAAGATACTGAGAAACCAGAAAAGGAAATGGGTGAAAATGTGGGTCATCACATATAAGATAACGGAAGATGATGCTCTTTCGGTGCCAACCTTGGGCGATAAGACCATAATCCGATAGGGCTCTCCGCCCATCAAGCCACCGGGAGTGGCGTAATTAAGGGCAAAGCCCGACACCGTTACCTTATATAACCACCAAAAATTAACGCCGCCTCGCTCCTGCGGTGTGGCATCAACCTCTTTACTTCGGCTGGCATTGATAATCAATTGCCATGCAGCAGTATTAAATATATAGAGGAATACCCACAACACCAATATGGCAACAAACCAATACCCTGCATGTGTCAACCCCTGCCACACCTCTGCAAAATCGAGTTGTGTAGCCATCAAACCTAACAATAGGAATCCGAAAAGGAAGAATATATTTTGATGTTTCTTCTTCATTATTCGCCTCCTTCGACCACTTCTTCGCTGTCTTTTCGCTGGTTATCAGTAGGTTTTCTACCACCCGACTGATGACGACTGCGTTCGCCGTCTTCTTTTTTGTCGTGATAGAGCTTTTTCAGAGGATTGGCAAAAGGACGGTCATAGTTGATTTGGTTGCGATAAACATCAATAGCCATAAAGACAGCATGTCTGAAAGCCATTTCGTCCATCACTACTTCACCTGCTTTCTCATAGTTCGCGTCCTCGTCTGCCATAACGGCCACCAAGGGCAAACCTGTAAAGAGTTTTAAGGTACCGGATATCGATTGGACTTCTACCGGCGAAAGAACTTGCTCATCGCACATACCCACAATACCGTCAAAACTATCGTATTCGCCTTCACTAAAGAAGGTATCAGCCTGATAAGGGCCAAAGACATTCAGCCCTTCCGCTACCATCGCTTTCACCGCAGGCACGATGTATTCTTGTTCTTCTGCTCCATACTCGCCTTCAGCATTCATGGGATTGAATGCCAACACTGCCACGCGTGGGTTTTCCACTCGCAAATCGCGTTTTAAGCTACGCAACAACTGCTTCGCTTTCACCACAATGTCTTCTTTTGTCATGGCTGCAGGCACTTCTTCTGTAGGCATCCCCTCAACCACCGATACCGCCCTCAAACCATTATCGATCACAACCTTCAAGACTTTCTCCTCGCCGCCACATTGCTGTTGCAGATAAGTTGCCGGCGTGGCTGTTGTGTTTTCATTGCTCCGGCTGCCTATACAGCCAACAGGAGCCAAGACAATCACATCGATTAATCCAGCCTTACAATCTTCCACCGCTTGGTCGATCATCACTCGTGCCGCCTCTGTTGCCTCTTGTGTAGCCACACCTAAGTCTACATTCACCTCACGTTTCACTGCATCCAGCATGTTGACACGCATATCGCGAGCCTCCTTAGCTTGCTGAATGACATTGAGGTTGAGATCTATCTGTAAGCCATTGCGATGAAAAGCCACCGCCTTGGGCGAACCATATATAATAGGTGTACACAAATCCAAAATCTCAGGAGCGGCAAATGTTTTTAAGATTAATTCTGTTCCCACTCCGTTGATATCACCTTGTACGACACCAACTCGTATTTTTCTTTCTTCCATATTCTCGTTTTGCTGTTTCTTGGTTAATTCTCTCCGCCTTTTATGGCCGTTTTCCCACCCTTTGCCTTTCGGGTATTTTCTATCTGTCTGGCTGTACTCAACAAGCCGCAAGCCGCAAAAATATCTTCTCCACGACTGGCTCTGATAGTGGTAAAGACGCCATGTTTGCAAAGATAATCTCTAAATGCTTCCATCTTTTTCTCGTCGGTTGTCTGCAAGTCGACATTGGGTATTTGATGAAAACGAATCAAATTCATTCTACAGTCCAAACCTTCTACCAACTTAACGATTTCGCGTGCGTATGTCAGCGAGTCGTTCAAACCGCCAAACATGATATATTCAAAGGAAAGACGGCGTTGATGGCTAAAGTCGTACTCTTGCAATAAATCGACAATCTCTTGAATAGACATGCCTTTTTCGGCGGGCATCAAGGCGGCTCTTTGCTCGGGGAAAGGCGAGTGCATACTGATAGCCACATGACAATCGCTCTCGTCCAAGAAGCGTTTCAACTTACGTTTAACACCCACACTGCTCACCGTTATACGCTTAGGACTCCATGCGTAGCCATAATCGGCTGTTAGAATTTCGGTTGCTTTCAATACGTTGTCCAAGTTGTCCATAGGTTCTCCTTGTCCCATAAACACTATATTGGTCAGCTTATCTTGTTCGGGCAGGGCATAAATCTGATTTAAAATATCCCTAACCGTCAAACTGCCTTCAAATCCTTGTTTACCTGTCTGACAGAAAAGGCAATTCATCTTACATCCCACCTGGCACGATACGCAAAGCGTGGCACGGTCGCGGTCGGGAATATACACCGTTTCTACAAATTTACCCGACTCGGTTGGGAAAAGATACTTAATTGTTCCGTCCTTAGAATATTGGGCGTCTATATAATCGGCACGTCCCACCTCATACTCTTCTGAGAGCTTGGCACGATTGTCTTTAGAGATATTGGTCATCTCGTCAATAGACTTCACATGCCTGTCGTACAACCATGTTGCCATTTGTTTTCCGGTAAAAGCCGGCATATTTAATCGGATGGCAAGTGCCTTTAATTCGGCAAGTGTCATTCCTAAAAGCGGTTTCTTTGTCATTCTTTGTTGTTATCAACCATTCATTATAAAATGCAAAGTTAGCATTTTTAATTGGGATAGTTGTTAGCTGTCCTGCTTTTTTCAGCATACAGAAGATAGCTGAATGGTGAACAAGAGTTCACTCAGCTTATTCGTTCTTCAACGGCTCACACCTTTTTGGAGAGCATCACTAAAATCTCACAATGGGCTGACGCCTCCAAACGGTATCTGCCATCAAGCGAAACTCGGGCGAATGAGCATCAACAAAACCGCCAAAGAAGGTACCGACATACTCGGATATGGTATTCACCTTCACGTCTACCTCAGCAAAGGTTTTCTCTGCCAACACCGCACCACCTGCTTCTTGAGCCGTAACCGTGATATTGAGTCCATGGCTATCTGTCCTGGGAAAGGTGTATATCTCGAATTTTCCCGGCTGACCTGTCATTTCCCGACTCACCGCCCGTATTTCCGTCTGGCGTGAATGCACATTGCCCATGCCGGCTACTGCATCAAAGGTGCTACTGCCACCGGTGTACTTAAATTCCATCTGTGCCAATGCAGAAGGCAAAGCGTCTTCTATCGACAACACAAACTTAGCCACACAGCGTTTCAATACGAGTTCTTGCCGACGATTATCCTCTACATCAAGTTCGTCGTAATAATAAAAAGTGTCGGTTACTTTGTTTTTATGAAACTTAATGGACGTAGGAGAAGTGAGCGTAGCCCCACCCTCTCCATTATGAGCAATCACCACAATCTGATAACGTCCCTTTGCCAACGACAGAGTAAACAGGCCGAAATCGTCCTTGTCATTGGTCTGGCTCACCGTTGCCACCTTCGTTCCATTCTGAAAAATTCCAAGTTGAAGACGTTTACAAACATCGCCAATGGGAACAGCCGCCCGCGTCTTTACCTTCTTCGGTCCATAGGACAGTTTCTCCAAAGGTTTTACATATAAGATTAAGTTGACACCATCCACCACTTCATTCTTTGTTTCATCAGGCAAATTCACCTTCTCACAAGACGAGAGGAAACACAGTATAAGAAAGCCTATTGCCAATAAACCACATACTTTTTTCATGTTCTAACCATTAAGAATTAACCTATTGGCAAATATAGACAAAAAAGAAAGAAGAGACAAGAGCTGACAGATATTATTTAACTTAATATCTCCGATAAACTTCAATACTCCCTATAACATCACAGGCTTTTTAGTTTTATCAACCCGTTTTTCACTGTCTGAATGATACTTTTCTTGCCGCCACCTTCTACAATGTCTGCATCATGAATGCCGGAGGTATGATGAATAGACACCAACAAGGCATACTGTTCATCATTCAACAAATCAAACCACCTGTTGATGACAGATGGCAATCTTTCAAAAACAATCTTCAAAAATTGTGCAATTTCCACGTTATCGGTCAGAATTATTGACAACTAAAACTTTTAAAACAGCAACAAGCAATAAGAACGAAAGAAACAAAACATATAAAAAATAAGTTTCTTTTGCCCAATTATAGTCTTCCAAATAACAAAAGGATGTGTTTGAGAAAACAAAAGGCATCGTTTTGGAAGTCAAAAGGATGTGTTTTACATGGTAAAAGGATAGCTTTCGCAGGCCAAAAAGCATGGTTTTAGTGAACCG
>JALEWR010000022.1 GCA_022783515.1 Prevotella sp. | reverse complement strand
TCTACTCCCACTCTCAATTCTCCATTGGCACTGGATAGTATACGCCCATCTATACTAAGAAGAGCCTGACCGCGATCTAGCACTTCCACTTGTTTGGTACGATAGGGATGAACACTGCGATGATTTAGAAATTTACCGCGTAAGAACAAGTAAAAACCTTCAAAAAGCTGCATCATCTCCGGATGATATACCACAGAAACATCTAACAGGCCATTATAGGGAACTGCATTAGGGGTCTGTCCATATCCCGTACAATTGCCCACACAAACAGTCATAATACTACGCTTCAGCGTGTCTGTATTAATTTTTAAGTGCATGGCATATTCCAAACGTTGGAATATTAAAAGAAAAAAAGAAAAAAGGAAAGAAAGAGACCGTAAACCAAAGATTTGGCGTGTATGATACTTCAAATTCATGATGGTTGCCACCAAACCAATATTAACACAATTCAAGAAATATCGTCTACAAGCCTCATTTTTCTTATTCTGATATCTGATGCACCCTAAGTCAATCTTCCTGACACGTTTCTTTTTGAGCCAGCCAATAGTATGCAATAAATCATTTTCTTTAAAGCCCCAAAAATGAGCAAAGTCGTTCATCACTCCATTAGGTATACCCCCTAATGCAATGGTATCACGCACTTCTTTTTCAACTTGCATCAAACAATTCACTGCATCGTTCAACGCCGAATCGCCTCCAGCAATAACAATAGTCTTATAGCCATTATTGATAAGCATTTTTATCAAACGGTCTACACTTTTACTATTTTCACTTTGAATAAAATCGTACTCTATTTCATACTCTTGCAAATAGCGTTCAATCTTCTCCCATCTGTTTTTGCTTCCCCAAACGCTTTTCTTCGGACAATACAAAATGCCCCATCTATTATTATCTACAGCCATACTCTTCATTCCATTAATTATAGTTTTCCATTTGCCCACTCTATAATCTTATCCACTTTTGCATCCATTGCTTCGGTAGCATCCAGCCAATGAATACTAAATCCACGACGTTCCATACCTCTAAACCAGGTCATCTGTCGTTTGGCAAACTGGTGGATAGCTATTTCCAAACCACTGAACATTTCGTCATAAGTAAGCAGTCCAATCACATGCTCTGTAATATACTTGTATTCCAAGCCATAATAAATCAGGTCTTCGGGTGCAATACCACGCTCTATAAGCCCCCTTACCTCGTCTATCATACCCTCTTCTAAACGAGCTTTCAAACGATGGGTTATCTTCTTTCTTCTTAAATCTCTATCAATAGACACACCTATTATTAATGTATCCAGCTGTTCGTTCTCTAAATTGGGCATAGGATGATAATAGTTGTGCAGTTCAATTTCAATGGCTCGAACGGCTCTTTGAGCGGTATCCACATCACTGTGATTGTGCATCACTGAACGATTACGCTTTTTCAAAGCCACTAACAATTTCTTTAACTCATCCAACGACCTGCTTGAAAGCTTTTGGCGAAGACTCGAATTTTGCGGTACGGGAGAAAGAGAATAGCCTTTCAACACTGCTTCAATATACAAGCCTGTTCCTCCACATAAAATAGGTTGCACACCGCGTGCCACTATATCCTGATAAACCTCATTAAAATCTTGCTGAAAACGAAAAAGATTATACTTCTGCCCTGGCTCTTCAATATCAATTAAATGATAAGGAATTGGCTTTCCATTCACCATATAATCGGCCAAATCTTTTCCGGTGCCAATATCCATGCCACGATATACCTGGCGACTATCAGCACTAATGATTTCTCCGTTCACCCTTTCGGCTAACGCTGTAGCAAGACTGGTTTTCCCGCTTGCCGTGGGTCCTAATATGGTTATTAATTTCACGAATTATTGCCTTATATCTATTATCCTCACAAAAATAATAAAAAAAAGCCATCCGACAAATCGGATGGCTCTTATTTTATTAAGCATTCTATTGCTCGGCTTATTAACCGTTAACCTTAGCCATGTGCTTGATCAACTCAACAACCTTGTTTGAGTAACCAATTTCGTTGTCATACCAAGAAACAACCTTAACGAAAGTATCGGTCAAAGCGATACCGGCCTTAGCGTCGAAGATTGAAGTACGAGCATCGCCCAAGAAGTCAGAAGAAACAACATCTTCGTCTGTGTAGCCAAGTACACCCTTCAATTCGCCTTCAGAAGCTTCCTTCATAGCAGCACAAATTTCATCATACTTTGCAGGCTTAGCCAAGTTAACTGTCAAGTCAACAACAGATACGTCCAAAGTAGGAACACGCATAGACATACCAGTCAACTTACCGTTCAATTCGGGAATAACCTTACCTACAGCCTTAGCAGCACCAGTAGAAGAAGGGATAATGTTACCAGAAGCTGCACGACCACCTCTCCAGTCTTTTACAGAAGGACCGTCAACAGTCTTTTGTGTTGCTGTTGTAGAGTGAACAGTTGTCATCAAACCATCTGTGATACCCCATTTGTCGTTCAACACCTTAGCGATAGGAGCCAAACAGTTGGTTGTACAAGATGCATTAGATACGAATTGTGTACCCTTTACATAAGTTTCGTGGTTAACACCGCATACGAACATAGGAGTATCGTCCTTAGAAGGAGCAGACATCACTACATACTTAGCACCAGCGTCGATATGACCTTGAGCCTTATCCTTAGACAAGAAAAGACCTGTAGATTCTACAACATATTCTGCACCTACAGCATCCCATTTCAAGTCAGCAGGGTTGCGTTCTGCAGTTACACGGATAACGTTTCCGTTAACGATGAGTTGAGAGTTTTCAACGTCTGCTTCAATTGTACCATTGAAGATACCGTGCATTGTATCATACTTCAACATATAAGCCAAGTAATCTACGGGGCAAAGGTCGTTGATACCTACCACTACCACATCTTTAGCATTTGCTGCTTCCAAAGAAGCACGGAATACGAAACGACCGATACGGCCAAATCCGTTAATACCAATTTTAATCATCTTTTTGTTTGTATTTAAAGGGTTAAAAACATTTTATTGCAGTATGAGAACAAAATAAATAGAATAAACAAACCAATTAAGTAAAAATTGTCAATATTTTATTTTTTCGCTTCATATATACTGCAAAGTTACAAATTATTTTCTAAATTTGCATACGAATCACGTAATAATAATTTCTAAAAAGATAAAAACAATGAGTAAATTTTTAAATGAGTTTAAGGAGTTTGCCATGCGTGGCAATGTCGTAGATATGGCTGTCGGTGTTATCATTGGTGGTGCCTTTGGTAAAATCGTTACTTCTGTGGTTAACGATATTATTATGCCTCCCATCGGTTATGCACTCGGTGGTGTGAATTTCACTGACCTCTCTATTAAATTAGGTGAAAAATTGGGCGAAGATGGAAAGACAATGGAAACCGTAGCTATTACTTATGGTAATTTCATCCAAGAAGTAGTAAACTTCCTTATCATTGCTTTCTGTGTATTCTTGCTGGTTAAGGGTATGATGTCTTTGACTAAGAAGAAAGAAGAACCCGCTCAACCCGAAGCACCGGCTGAACCTACAAACGAAGAAAAGCTTTTGGGCGAAATTAGAGATTTGTTGAAAAATAAATAAAATTACGATTTTTCTCAAATAACGTTTACAACAATAACGTCGTAAGGAAATTAAACTTTTTTATAGAGGATTGCTCAAATGGGGCAATCCTTTTTTTGTTGTCCATCAACCAAACATATCGTTCCTATTATCAAGTTCATGCATTCAACTTATTACTGAGAATTCAACAAAAGGACAATACCAATAATCAAAAGGAAAGAAAATCAAGCAATATTTAATCAAAAAGAAACAAAAACACATCAAACAAAAGACAAAGTAATAAAAACCAATATTTTTTTCGTACCTTTGCAACATAAAACTAAGAAAGATAACTCACATAACTCATTAAAAGAAAGAAGAATTATGAATGCAGAAAAAGTAGTAGCAGAACTTTCACAACGTTTTCCACACGAACCGGAGTATATCCAAGCTGTACACGAAGTGTTAACCACAATCGAAGAAGAATACAACAAACACCCTGAATTTGAACAAGCAAATCTCATAGAGCGACTTTGTCTGCCCGACAGAATTATACAATTCAGAGTTACATGGACAGATGATAAAGGGCGTGTACACACCAACATGGGTTATCGCGTGCAACATAACAATGTGATAGGTCCTTATAAAGGTGGCATCCGTTTTCACTCATCGGTTAACCCCTCCATCCTCAAGTTTCTGGCTTTTGAACAAACCTTTAAAAATTCTCTCACCACCCTACCTATGGGAGGGGGCAAAGGTGGCTCCGACTTTTCACCACGCGGAAAGAGCAATGCGGAAATTATGAGATTTTGTCAAGCATTTATGATGGAGCTATATCGTCATATCGGACCCGACGAAGACGTACCTGCCGGCGACATTGGCGTTGGCGGTCGCGAGGTAGGTTACATGTTTGGCATGTATAAAAAACTTACACACGAGTTTACAGGCGTATTAACAGGTAAGGGACAAGAATTTGGAGGTTCTTTCATTCGTCCTGAAGCAACAGGCTATGGCAATGTTTACTTCCTTTGCAATATGCTTAAAACTCGCAATATAGACATTAAAGGAAAGACCGTTTTGGTAAGTGGTTCGGGCAACGTGGCACAATACACCGTAGAAAAACTCATAGAACTGGGTGCCAAGGTCGTTACTTTATCCGATTCTGATGGTTATATCTACGACCCTGACGGTATTGATAGAGAAAAGCTCAACTTTATAATGGAACTCAAGAATATCGAGAGAGGTCGCATTAAAGAATATGCCGAAAGATATGGAGTGAAATATGTGGAAGGCGGAAAACCTTGGTTCGAGAAAGCCGACATCGCCTTACCCTCTGCCACTCAAAACGAAATTAATGAAGAAGCTGCATTGGCAATGGTGGCAAATGGTGTATTTGCAGTGTCTGAAGGTGCCAATATGCCTTCTACCCCCGAAGCAATCAAGGTTTATCAAGATGCAAAAATTCTCTATGCTCCAGGTAAAGCGGCTAACGCAGGTGGTGTGGCAGTATCGGGTTTGGAGATGTCTCAAAACTCTGAACGCTTGAAGTGGACCAAGGAAGAAGTTGACCAGAAATTGCACAACATTATGAATGACATTCATGAAAACTGTGTTAAGTATGGCACAGAACCTGATGGCTATATCAACTATGCAAAAGGAGCGAACATAGCTGGTTTCTTAAAGGTTGCAAAAGCTATGATGGCACAAGGTATAGTATAAAATTTCCCTTCCTGCTATGCCTCATCCGTGCAGTGTATCTATACATAGTATTGTACGCATGAATGACTTTCATCCATTAAATGAGACTGAATTAGAAAATGATTAAGACTGAATCAACGAGCCATTCAGTCTTAATCATATTTCTTTTTAGCCTAAACCAAGGTCCAAGCTATGTGTATTCAACGCAAAAGACAAATCATATAAACAGACAAAATAGCACGAAGTCATGTTCATTGGCAAAAAGGTAAAAACTCATGACCATATTAACAAAGATTCATGATCATAACAAGCATATATTTGGAGCATTGGAATGTCATGTTTAAAACATAAATCTCCATGTTTGGAGGTACTAAAAAAGGCTGAGAAATAATATCTCAGCCTTTTTAGTTGTGTATGATTTTCTTATCGTATTCTGTCGGTAGAGCGTATCAACTCTTCGTCAGCCTTTATTCCTCGCCATGCCATAAAGTATAAGATAGCAAGTATTGCAGGACAAACAGCCATTAGTTCGGGGCGGAAAGTAGTACCTGTATGTGTGTCAGCCACATAACCCACATAATAAAAACAAGCATTCCAAAGAGCCATGCCATACATATTCAACACACAAAGTCGCATCTGCAATTTCCTATTCTTGTATTGAAAGATGCAATATAAGCCAACACAAAGAGTGAAGACCGATATAGCCAACAAGAATGAAGGTATGCCCAATACAAACGCTCCGCTAGCTCCTACCAATCCTAAAGCATAGAGTTGGACACTATCCCCCATTGTTGCTGCCTCGAAACGACCAATTGGCAGTACCATCACAACGATGGTTAAGACAGCTGCAAGGAGGAGGTATAAGGTTTGTTTACGCTGAATCATGAATTAGTTTGTTCTTTTCCTTCTTTTGAGGGGTCTCTCCAGAATACATTATTCTCAACAAACTCTTGGGTTGCAAGCAAAGTTGGCTTTGGCAATTTTTCGTAGTAACGAGAAATTTCGATTTGCTCTCTGTTCTCAAAAACTTCTTCCAAAGAATCGTTATAAGAAGCAAATTCTGCCAGTTTTTTATTCAAATCCTGCTTAATCTCTACTGCAATCTGGTTTGAACGCTTAGAAATGATAGCAACACTTTCATAAATGTTTCCTGTTTCATCACACAGATCCATGATGTTTCTTGTCACTGTATTAACAGGAGCTTTTGATTTTTTGTAATCCATACTATTGTTTTATTTTTCTGTTTTCTCTTTTGTCACTTCCTTACATTTCTCTATATACTTCTCGGCTGTAGGACGTTCCTTTGAATCGGGATATTCATTGATAAAGCCATAACATTCGTCTTCTGCATCCTGGAAACGTTCCAATCGCTTCTCATCCACGCTTTGATGAGCCAATTCGTACTTGCTCTTCATTAACAATACAGCAAATTTTTCTCTCAATTCACTGTAAGGATAATTCTTTAATGCGTTTTGTGAAGTGATAATACAAGCTTCATAGTTGTTACCTCCACTTGTACAGTTTCCGAAATATGTGCCTAAGTCGTAATAAAGCTGTGCATTGTGCAACTCTTTCATCACGAGTTTATCTTGAAGTTCAAACATTCGTTTTTGTGCAACGGGCTTCAAGGAGGCCTCGGGGTATAATTCTAGGAACTGTTGGAAACCTGCAATGGCAGAAATAGTTTCGGTTTGATCAAGCCGGGGTTCAGGTGTTCCCATATATAAGCTTTGACCAATATAATAAAAAGCCATTTCTGCATAATGCCCTTTGGGGTATGCCTGACAATACTTTCTAAAATACTCTGCCGCTGTTTCGTAGTTTTTGTTGTTATACTCAGCCATAGCGAGCATATAAAGGCATTCTTGAGCATTCTCCGACCCTTTCTGTAGTGTAACCAATTCTTGCAATAAGGTTACGGCTCGTACATATTTACCGGCAGCAAAACACTCTTTTGCGTACTCGTATTTGTACTGATAATTGTCGGTTTTATAGACTCGATTGAATTCGTGTGCACAACTTGAAAACAAAAGAGTGGCAACCGCTGCTGAAATAAATGTTTTTTTCATTTACGCCTTTCCATTTTAGACATGCAAAAATACACATATTTAGCCTAATTACAAAGCTTTAATATGCGTTTTTTAGTAAAAAAACAATATCTGTGATATTTTAATATACTTTATTTCGTAATTTTGTAGGATATGGAATTTAAACTATCGGCAAAATATAAGCCAACAGTAGATCAACCGCAAGCTATTGAGGAGTTGTGTGAAGGCTTAAAAAGAGAGGATAAGGCACAGGTGTTGTTAGGGGTAACAGGGTCGGGAAAAACCTTTACGATGGCGAATGTCATTGCCAGAAACAATCGCCCCACTCTACTTTTAAGTCATAACAAAACGCTGGCGGCTCAGTTGTACGAGGAAATGAGAGATTTCTTCCCCGACAATGCCGTAGAATATTATGTTTCCTACTACGATTATTATCAACCCGAAGCTTACTTGCCCAGCTCTGATACATATATAGAAAAAGACTTGGCTATTAATGATGAGATTGACAAATTGCGTTTATCCGCAGTGTCGGCTTTATTGTCGGGCCGCAACGATGTCATCGTGGTTTCTTCGGTTTCGTGTATCTATGGTATGGGCGGACCATCGGCAATGGAAAGCAGTATCATCAATATCAAGACAGGCGATATTATCGATAGAAATGTTTTCTTAAGAAAATTGGTAGATATACTTTATGTTCGCAACGACATTGACCTGCAACGAGGCAACTTTCGTGTGAAAGGCGACACGGTGGATGTGGCTATGGCTTATAGCGATAATGTTCTACGCATAACCTGGTGGGATGATGAGATTGAATCGATTGAAGAAGTGGACAGTACCACTTATCATCGGTTGGAGAGTTTTTCGGAATATAAGGTTTATCCTGCCAACTTATTTGTTACGACAAAAGAGCAACAAATAGAAGCTGTAAGACATATTCAAGACGACTTAGTCAAGCAAATTGATTTCTTTAATGAAGTGGGCGATACCATTAAGGCTCAACGCATTAAAGAGCGTGTGGAATATGATATAGAGATGATAAAAGAGTTAGGACATTGCTCTGGAATTGAAAACTATTCGCGTTATTTTGATGGTCGAGAACCAGGACAACGTCCCTATTGTCTTCTCGACTTCTTTCCTAAAGATTATCTCATTGTCATTGACGAAAGTCATGTCAGTGTTCCACAAATCAGTGCGATGTATGGAGGCGATAGAGCTCGTAAACAAAACCTGGTAGAATTTGGTTTTCGTCTGCCTGCAGCCTTCGATAACAGACCGCTCAGATTTGAAGAGTTTTATGAATTAATTCATCAAATCATCTATGTATCCGCCACTCCGGCCGACTTTGAGTTGAGAGAAACCGAAGGAGTGGTTGTGGAACAGCTGATAAGACCCACAGGATTGTTAGATCCGGAGATTGAGGTACGCCCCAGCGACAATCAGATTGACAACCTTTTGGAAGAGATTCTACTGCGAATAGAAAAGAATGAGCGTGTGTTGGTTACAACATTGACCAAGCGAATGGCAGAAGAACTGACCGAATATCTGTTGGAACATGGAATAAAAGCCAACTATATACACAGCGATGTTGCCACCTTGGACCGTGTAAGGATTATGAATGAGTTGAGAACAGGTGTTTTCGATGTTCTCGTTGGTGTCAATCTATTGAGAGAAGGACTCGATTTGCCCGAAGTATCATTAGTGGCTATCTTGGACGCCGACAAAGAAGGCTTCTTGCGTAGTCATCGTTCGCTCACCCAAACAGCAGGACGTGCAGCCCGAAATGTTAATGGAAAAGTGATTATGTATGCTGATATTATCACCGAAAGTATGCGAAAAACCATTGACGAAACGGCTCGCCGAAGAACTATTCAGATGCAATATAATGCCGATAACAACATCACTCCCACCCAAATCATTAAGGGTATTAAGGGATCGCTTACTTCTCAAGAGGGCCAGGAGCAACCTACAGAAAAGGCAAAGAACTATCACCCCTATGTAGAAAGCGAACATGTAGCCTTTGCTGCCGATCCTATCGTTCAGAGAATGACGCGTCTGCAACTTGAAAAGAGCATCGCTAACACAACTGCATTGATGAAGCAAGCCGCTAAAGAACTCGATTTTATACAAGCAGCCCAATACAGAGATGAGATTGCACGACTGCAAGAATTGCTGGAACAGAAGAACTAACGTTAAATATTCATTAAAAAAGGGCGTCTAAAACTTTATTTCGTAATTTTGTGAACATTAATATTAAACAAATAAAGAAGATGAAACAAATCATTGCAGGCATACTTTTCTTGCTTCCTACCTATGGTATGGCACAAACGGAGTGGGAAAAACCGGAGACAAAACCCGCACAACAAGAAGTTGCAAAGGTGAATAAGCAACAGAAGAATACTATAAAAGAGGAAAATCAAAAATATTTGGAAGGAGCCGTGCCTATAGTAGATGGAAAGGTGGTTTTCACTTTAGAATTGGATGTTCCCGGCCAACAAGCCGGTGATATTTATCAAACAGTATACCAAGTATTGGAGAATATCACCAAGGAAAGTAATCAGCATCCTGAAAGCAGCATTGCTCTCGTCAACAAGAAAGAGCATATTATTGCTGCCAAATACAAAGAATGGCTGATTTTCCAAAATTCTCTTCTTTCATTAGACCGCACTGTTTTTCATTATACCATTATCGCCCATTGTTATGATAATCGTGCTAAGATTACGCTTTCAAGAATAAGTTATGCCTACGAAATGAATCGTAGTAACAATAAAGGACTTGAAGAAGTAGCAGAAAATTGGATTGTTGACAAGTATGCCTTGAATAAAAAGAAAACAAAACTCAGTAAGGTTACAGGTAAATTCCGTCGCAAAACTATTGACAGAAAAGACGAAATATTTCAATTGATTAGCAATCAATTACTTAAAGCAACCAACAACATCCAATAAAATGCTGAACAACAAACGTGAAAGAAGAATGCTTCAAGGGTTGAATGACGATGACCGTTTTTTCAAGATACGCAATATTCTCAACATCATCTTTATCCTTGGTGCCGTCATCGGTGTTCTTCTTTATGTATATTCCTCTCAAACGGTAGGCACCATCATTATCCTTATATCAATGGTCTTCAAGATTATTGAATGTATATTACGTTTTATTCGTTAATGAAAAAGTTTCTTACATTATCATTATTCCTTTTATTAGCGTCCTCGATATCTGTGTATTCACAAGACCACTATGAAGGATATAACCAAATAGATGCTGACGGCAACATTAGTAATGGACAACACCGACATCAGCATACCGACTCATTAGGTTCCAATAAAGAAGTGCCGAAAGGCATCAAGGTATGGACTATCGACACAAAATTTGGCGATAGACGACCGGCTCAACCCGATACGCTCTCATATATGTTTATGAATACCATCTTTACTGAGGGCATGAGAGGACAGTATAACACATTGGGCAACTTAGCATCGCCACGCATCAACCGCATCTTTATAGACAGAGAAGTGGCCGGACATTTTATTTTCACCCAGCCATACGATTATTTCTTAACTCGAGAAGACTGTTTTCAGTTTACCAATACTCTCTCTCCTATCACCAACTTGTCCTACAATACTGCGGGAAATCGCACCAATGGAGAAGACCATTTCACAGCCAAGTTTGGCGTGAATGCAGGAAAACGTATTGGCGTCGGCTTCAAGTTTGACTATGCATACGGACGGGGCTTCTATCAAAATCAAAGCACCTCCTTGTTTAATTACACCATGTATGGTTCCTATTTGGGTGATCGTTATCAAGCACACTTACTCTTTTCAACCAATCAACAAAAGATTGCAGAGAACGGTGGTATAACTAACAGCAATTATATATCACACCCTGAACTGTTTACCGAATCATTCCAAACCTCTGAAATACCAACAGTATTAGAGCAGAATTGGAACCGCAACAATCATCAACACATCCTTTTCTCACACAGATATAGTGTGGGATTTAACCGCAAGGTGCGTATGACCGATGAGGAAATTGCAGCAAAGAAGTTTGCTTTGGCTGCAAAAAAGGATAAAGAGAGAAGAGAGGCGAGTGAGAAAGAGGGCCTGTCGGACGGTCATCGTCATAATCAGGCTTCACAAAAGGAAGAAAAAACATACGCAGGACGCCCTGAAACAGCACAAGTTGTGGGTGCTGAACCCAACGATTCGCTTAAAAGTGGTCAAAGAATACGTGTTGATAATCAAGCCATTGCCGACAGCTTGTTAGCTATAGAGAAGAAAGCAAAAGAAGATACGGCTTGGTTGAAGAATGAATATGTGCCTGTTACAAGTTTTATTCATACAGCACAATTCGACAATTACAAGCGAATTTATCAGGCATACCACACTCCCAACAACTTCTATGCACAAAGCTATTATAACGCAGGCAAGTTGCGTGGCGACTCAATCTATGATAAGACCACGCACTATAACCTCAAAAACACATTTGCCCTTTCCCTTTTAGAAGGCTTCAACAAATGGGCTAAGGCCGGTGTAAAGGCGTTTATAACAAGCGATTTGCGTCATTTCACCCTACCCGACACAACAGCCCGCGACATAGCTTATAACGAACATAGCGTGAGTATTGGCGGACAGTTGAGCAAAACCATGGGCAAAACATTGCATTATAATGTAATGGCAGAAACATGGGTTATAGGTGAAGATGCAGGACAGCTAAAATTGGATGCCACTGCCGACTTCAATATCAAGCTCTTTGGCGACACTTTGACATTGGTTGCGAGTGGTTTCTTCCATCGACTTCATCCCACTTTCTATTTTAGAAAGTATCATTCTCGTCATTATTGGTGGGATAATAACGACTTGTCAAAAACACTTCACACCCGAATACAAGCGTTATTAAAATATGAAAAGACGCGTACCACACTGCGTTTTGCTGTAGATCAAATTAAAAATCATACTTATTTCTCGCAAAGCTACGACATCCAAGACGATTATAGCCGTAGAAACAACCTCTTAAAGGTTATGCAAGAAACAGGAAATGTTAATTTACTAACGCTGGAATTAGGTCAAAACCTGACCTGGGGACCACTCAATTGGGAAAGTCTTATTACCTATCAAAAGGTAAGTAACAAGAATGTTATTCCCCTACCCGATTTCAATATCTACAGCAATCTTTACTTACGATTTAAGATTGCAGGCGTTTTGAAATGCGATTTGGGTGCCGATGTAAGATACTTTACCAAGTATCATGCTCCCGACTATAATCCTGCACTCGGCCAATACGCTGTACAAGGAGGTAGTAGCTTGGTGGAAACAGGTAATTACCCCATCGTTAATGTCTATGCCAACTTTCATCTGAAACGTACCCGTTTCTTCGTTATGGCGAGCCATATCAATGCTGGCAGCGGACAAAAGAACTATTTCCTCACACCTCATTATCCCCTTAATGAGCGAGTTATTAGATTCGGACTCAGTTGGGATTTCTTCAACTAATCATTAGTTATTTGATTGATAAACAAACAAATAACCCTGATATTTACAACAGCGACATAGCACTCGATAGGCTATGTCGCTATTATATTTTATTCTTATTCATTTGTCAAGTAAGCTTTGTCTACTCTGACTAGAGTCTTAAAACGAATAGAACGGAACGATAAAACTCAAAGACAAAGAAATATAAAAAGAGTAAGGGCAAGATATATACTATACCCGAAGTTAAATTATCCAAAACATCAACAGCCGTTTTCAAGCGTCCACTTGCCAACCCATAAGTTACTGACACAAAACATAAATAAGTGGACATTAGTGGAATAAAGCCACGCGAAAAACTACTAGGAAACAGTTCGCCAGTGGCACTTAGCAACGGTGCATGAGGTGTAAGTGTAAATAATCCCATGATGACGATAAACAGCACAAGTTCAAAGGCAATAAGCGTAAAAGCAAATTTCTCCCGATAATTTAAACTACGATACTTAGTCAATACATCTAATATTCTACTGTGTCGGACACTACCTGTCAACATGCCCACCAACAAAATGATAACCAACCCTTTATTAGCCAAATTGTTGCCTATGCTATCGAAAAACCAGCGAAGCCCCTCTCCTCCCAATAAGGAACGCAAGTGCATATTGGGAAAGATGACGGAGAAAATCCACGATCCCAATACCAATGCCAGCTGTGCCACAACTATTACCAAGGAAGTGATGGCACAAAAGTTTTTAATACGCCTCGTCAATCGTTGCATATTTCAGTGTTTAGTCCTCATCTGGTTGAAGGTTGTCGATATCTAAGATACGCAACTCCAAAGCTCTCACCACCAATCGGGTGGCATTGATACCCACACCGCCATTACCACCCGGGAAGAGTTTGTTGATTAACTCATTTTGGCGTTTTTCCAAACTTTTCACTCCGAAGGGCATTCCGCGCAAGTTTGTTATCTGTTCCTTGGTATATCCCAATGCTAAATGACGCAAAAAACGTTCGTCGTACTCGTCTATCTCATAATTGATAAGAGCCTCTTGACGCAGCAGCAGATTGTTAACACCACGCTTAAACTTCTCTACAATCTTTTCTAAGATAGGTTGATTAAAGACCAGCTTTTTGCCATTAAGCACGCTAAAGACATCACCTCGTGTCAGCAACTCTCCACTCTTCAAGATAATACCATCGCAGCCGGCATCCAGAACATCGACCCAGAGTTTTTCATTCAGGATTTCTCCTGTGAAAATCAATATCTTCACATCGGGATAAGTATTCTTTGTTTGTCTGCAAATCTCCACACCGACAGTGGTTGAACCACCCAAACCTAAGTCGAGCAGCACCAAATGTGGCAAGTCTTGTTTTATTAAATGCCAAAATGAGGCTTCACTATCAGCTGTGCCGATGATTTCAGCTTCAGGTATATCATTTCTGAAAATACCCTCTGTACCTTTCAATTCCAGTGGAACATCCTCTACGATGATAACTTTAAACTTTTCCATTGTTATTATATCTCGCTATTAATTCTTTTTATACAATATTATTTCGATGTGGGTATTGCCCTGCTTATTATAAGCATGTATACCACATCCGCGTGCATTGGTCATTTCGCCTATCTCTCGAAGAATATGCCTACACACAAACAAGTCAAGTATAGGCGTAGTGGACGAGAACAAGTTGCGGCACGCATGATTATCAAACACTTCTCCTTCTAAGGTCAGGACCACCGCCATATAAGGGCGTTCTTTTGTTTCTATTGTCAATACCGGGTGATAAGGAGTCAAGTGTTTCTTCAACAAAGCAAAGAGAAAACGTAGAAGGTCCCCATCGCCCATAACATATAACTTTTCCTCATTCGGTAGTTTCCAATTTACCAAGACTTCATCCATAGCCACTGCCTTGCATTGGAACTTAAGATGATTACACTGTATCAAAGCCTGTTCGCTCAATGCCCCATACAAGTCTTTATAATAATCCACCAGTTCGGTCAGACTATCTATATCTACTTCTGGCTCGGTTACAATCTGCCTGATACGCGAAGGATAATACATTGTTTCGTGTTTTAGCGAACTTAAGCAGTTGTCCAATATGCTATTATTAATGTGGAAGCGGTCGCTTTCATATTCATGTTTCTTCAATACATCGGCTGCCATTTCATAATTTACCTGCTGCCGTTCTTCTATGTCTACACTATGTGTTAACACCTTCTTGATTTTTTCCACCACCTTGTATAGCTTGGCATAGCGTTCTTCCTTTAAAAGTCCGCTATTATTATTCAATATCGCATTAATATCCTGTAACTTTTTCTGTGGTTTATCTTCATTCAATACAATGGCATTGACACGATTTACCCACTCTACATTAACACGATAATACAATATATGGCGGTAATAAAAAATATAATATGCGGGAAAAAGTGATAGAAGCAGGATGATGAGCAGAATAATACCGATGGATTTATCCGACTCTGAACGTTGCAAAGCTGCACAATAATCGCTCAAAGTATTATCTGTCGAATACTCTTTCAACAATCGGGTGTAGATGCCATTATTATAATGGTATAAATCCCAGCGATGAAGAGCCAGGGCGGCAATAGCACTTTCGTTTCTAATATCTAATATAATATTATAATTGATATCAAATCCATCGTAAAACCAAAGCACTTCTGCCGGCACAGATGTGTTTTCAGAAAAGCCCTCGAGCAATGATTTGCCCCTGGGATTCATCAACCGATAATACTTATTAAGATTGCTCAAGCAGCTATCGGCATATTCCAATGCTTTCTCATAGTGTCCATTGAGATTAGAAAAATATGCACTATCGGTCAATCCATCTGCCTTTTTGAGATATTGGTCTTCGTATATCTTATTGGTGATGTTTTTGGTTTTATGTTTCAATGCTTTTAAATCGGTAAGCGTAGAGTCTGACGCCATAAGTGGGAAACTCAAGATAAAAGCCACCAAGAAGCACAACATACGCTTAACGCCATTAGGCAATTTGATGGTAAAAGCACTACCCTTACCTTTCTCACTTGTAACCTCAAGCGAGCAAGCACTAAATATACGACTCACTTTCTTATATTTCTCGATGATGCCCTTACAGTTTTTTAATCCAAAGCCATGCGATATTTGTGTTTCTTGGCTGGTAGAATTAACCAAGCGATGCTCAAACAAGTGGGCTATTTCCTCTTGTGTCATACCCACACCGGTATCGCTAATGGTGATATCCACATATCCTTCGCCATCATCTTTTGCCGACAAGTCCACTCGTCCACCCTCACTGGTAAATTTACGAGCATTATCCAGCAAGGTGTTAATCATAAAAAGAGTCAACACCCTATCTGCCTTGATGGTGAGTTCGGTGGGTTGCACATCCAAGGTTATTTGCCGTCGGGTAAACTCCATCTTACCTTTAGCCACAATATCAAAAAGGGATTGTAGGGAAAAGGTCTCAGTCTTTAAGCTGAGTTCACCTCGCTTCATTTCAATCCAATGTGTCAACACATCGTTATAAGCATGTATCGAGTCGGTCAGCTCTTTGATATAATTGAGTCGTTCGCTTCTCACCTTTTCACTTTCCGATGACAGACGCAGACGATAGACTTCGTTTTTCATTCGATCGATAAAAGGAGTGACAGAATGCACAAATGCCACTTTCGACCGCTTTTCCACATTTTTTTTCTTGTTTTCTATCAGCAGCAGTTTACTGATTTCTGTTTGCTCCAACAACTCTTCATACGACTCCTCTTGCAAGGCAATGCGTTTGGCGTATTGCTTTTCCCACCTTCCCAAGGGTTCTAAAAGTTGAGAAACCGAGTTTTTCTTATCTTGTCGCTTACGCAGATAAGTCAATACGACGAGTAATACCCCTAACGCAACCAGCATCATCACAACAAAAAAGATTATCAAATTTTGCTGTTGCGACAATTGCGAAAGTTGTTCGGCACGGGCTTCCAACTGTTTATCTTGTCGGGTTTGCTCTTGTATATCCAGATATTTATTACGATAAAAGTCGCTCAAAGGTTTATTATCCATTGCTGAATATACCAAACACAATTGCTCGCAGATAGACGCCACAAGGTCGGGCGAGCGATTGATAATAGTATCTCGCTTAAGAGCGGTCTGTAGGCAGAATAAAGCCGATTCATAATCAGCGATATCCCAATAGCAGGTGGCTAATGTTCTATATGCACCGGAGGTTTGATATACATCGCCATACGATTTAAACAAGTGCAAAGCTCGTTGTGCCAAATTTCCTGCTAATAATTCTGTCTCGACATTAGCTTCATTGATAAAGCTAAAGGATGTCTTGTTCTCGGCTATAATTGCATCTGCTTCGGGGTGATGACTAATCTTCTCACTAATTGCCTGCAAGGAGTTAGCTTTCCAATAAGGATAATCGTACTGCACGGCAAGCATATAACATCTAAAAAGATAATCTAACTCCCGATTCAACAACTTGTCAGCAGACGCACCAACAGGATTGATACCGCCCGCTCCCACATTATAAAGGTAGTTCATCATTTGAGCAGTATCACTTTGCAGTTGGTCGAACGCTCTCAGTCTCAACAATTCGGCATACGACTGTTCTCGCAATCCCACATAATAATAATAAGTAGACGATACGATGTGCAATTCGCTTTCGCCATATATCATTCGCCGGTGTTGGCGTTCCGAAAGATAATGTCGTTCTTCCGAAATTCGCTCCAATCGTCGTAAAGCACTTTCGCGATATGTATAAAAATCTTTATTTTTTGATTGTCGCTGACATAACCTCATCAACTGCACTTCAGCAATAAAAAGTTCTATCTGACTATTGGTTATCGACGAAACCTCCATCAATCGGTCATAAGCCTGGTCATATTGCATTCGGGCAATATGAATAAAAGCAATATGATTCAACGCTTCTGCCCTGCCATCTTCATAGTTTTGGGCTAATGTATAAGCCTTAGAAGCATAATGATAAATAGAATCAAGGTTGCGATAATGAAACTTATAAGCTAAGTTGTTATAATTATTCACTTCCTCTTCATGCTTATTCGTACACGACACAGCACCTAGCATCACTATTATCAATACTAATAGCAATGAGCGAAGGTTGGTACTATGTGGCTGATGTTGCATGATAAATCGTGATTATATAAATGGCAATGCGACTTGTCTCATCACTTGCACGGCTCACAACAAAGATTACACCCTTGTTAACTACAAAATTACAATATTA
>JALEWR010000013.1 GCA_022783515.1 Prevotella sp. | reverse complement strand
ACGTCTCCGTCTTGTCCACGTTTGATGAACACTTCCTTAAAGGGTGAACGGCCGTCTTTGTTTTCCAACCGATTGATTGTAAAAATCTTCTTACAATCGGTTTCGCTCAAAGCAAGCGTTTTCTTGATGTTTTCAAACTTATCTTTAAATTTGCTTTGATCAAGGAGCATGAAGACACCCGAATTATTGATAATGGCTTCTTTAACAATCTTAGACTCGGTAACATCTTGTATCTCCTGCGTTACAACTCCTACCATGGCCCAATGCTTACGAGCGGTTTTATAGAGATACTGTATATAGGTGGCCATCACAGGGGTAGCAATGGCTTTCCAGGCTTCCTCGATAACAAGACATTTCCGACCTTCTTTTAAGAGCATTTTCTGCGTAAATACGTCCATGATGATCAATACGACGATAGGAAAAAGAACTGGGTTCTCTTTTATTTTATCGATTTCGAAAACGATAAATTTCTCATTGAACAAAGAGGAGTCCATGTCGTTGTTAAGTGTATACTCTAATTCTCCGCCTTTATAGAATGGCTTTAGAATAGTGGCAAACTCGTTGATGGAGAAGACAACATTGTCTTGCTTCATGATTTGTGGTATACGCTCAATGGCAAATTCATAGTAGGAATTGAAGTTCAACTCCTTTACTCGCATCTTCTTTCTCTGACGCTCAATCTTGTCTATCTTTCTATTGATTCGTTGCAGATATTTGCTCTCAATAAGCTCTGGGGTGAGACGACGAAGTAATTGATTGCGAGCATTGCTCTTCTCGCCCTCTGTTGCTGCCCGGTCGTCAATGACGGCTTGCAGCTTATCACGAAGACGGAGATTACGAGCCTGTTCTTTCTGTTCTGCTTCGTCAATCTTTTCCTCTATATTCTCGTCTTCGAACATATCGTCCTCCATGTCATCGGAAAAGCCATAACGCTCTTCTAACTCTTGCTCGTATTCTTCATACTTGCCTGTGCGTTTATCTTCCAGTTCCATGACATGACGCATATTCTCTCGCTGTTCTTCGGTGAAGCCTTGAAAAGGAGAAAAATACTCTTCAAAGTATTCTATTAATGTCTGATTAATGATGGTTTCTTCCAACTTGGTTGGTTCACCATTGCCTTTAAAGATTAAGAAAATGATATTTCTAAGAAAATCTTTCTTGGCCTGAAAGTTCTGCTCGTATTCGGTCTTTTCTATTTTGAAAGGATTCATCGAAATGGGATGTTCCTTAGAGTAGGTTATATATATACCTTCAAAATAGCTACAAAGACCTTCGTAACTATCACCTGTATCGACAATGACAATGTCGGTATCTTGCTCATAGTACTGGCGCATCACTGTATTCATAAAAAAGGATTTTCCACTACCCGAAGGGCCAAGAACAAAGAAGTTTGAGTTATCGGTATAGCGTATTTTTCCTTCTTTCCCTGAAACATCAACTGCCATAGGTACGCCCTGGCGGTCGGTATAATAACATTTTAGGTTTGTATCATCCCCCTTTTGCTGATGCTCCTTATACAAAAGACACAACGCAGGTTCAGAAAGTGTTAGGAAACGGTCGTAATCGGAGTTGAGTTCAAAACAGTTGCCGGGAAAGCTGGCTATGAACAACTCTAACTGATTATAAGCTCGCTTGGATAAATGAATGCTATATCGTGCCAAAAGGTTTTCCAAACTATTGGTAACCTTCTGTAAACTTTTATCGGCTGTTGTCTTGACCATGATATTGTAATGAGCATAGACAAACTGCTTACCATTACGAGCTACTTCGTTAAGAACTTTATTAATGTCTTCGACAGCTATTTGGTTGTTGGGATTGGGGATAGAAGCATGACGATTTTTCTTCTTCTCCAACTTCATGATCTCACGCTTTTGGTTGGGAAGAAAAATCATTTGGTTATAAATAATCGTATCTGCATCAGGAAGTGTACTAAGATCGGACAACAAATCCTGTGGCATAACGGTATTGTTGATATTGATATCGGCATAAGGACGAAGCGTTCCTGGAAGACCAGGATCGTCTACGTCTAAGAGACTATAAATTTTAAATTGGTTATCTCCCATGCCTATTTTTTCAGAGTGTACTTTGAAATCACTCATCGATACGACCTCGTTCTTGAAGTCAACAGCAAAGAAGTGTTCGGTGTATTTCTGACACTCCTCGCCACTAAGAAAACGACAACTAACATTCTCGCTTTTTAGGCGGTCATGAACTTTCTGGATTTTGACCTGAAAATCACGCCATTTGTTGGCATCGTAGGCTTTAAGTCCACCTTTCCTGCCTTTTTGAGTTATGGTGAGATAAGTTTCTGAATCTATATAGGGACGACCATTAAAGAATCGAAAATAAGCATCAGATAAAAAACGCTTTTTCACATCGGCATTCTTCCCTGCAATATTAGACATATTAAAGTTCTTACGAACAAAGATGTCTTGCTTGTGAATAGCATATCCTTCTCCCAAAACTTGAAGAATGGATGCCACAAGGGTGGTAAACTCGTAATAACCGTCAGTATCTGCTGAATATTTCTTAACTGGGTTATCCATCTTTAAAATGGCTGAATAATCGCCTTTCTTTGTATATACAACACCTATCTCGTTGACATCCTCAAAACTGAAATAAATGTTCTCAAACACTTTAGAACGTTTGCTCCCTGTAGCAAAGGACTTGATGGAAATGAACATTCCCAACAAGATCGATGCAAAGACCAATATGACGATTAATACAACCATAAGTTTTTACTTGTAATTAAATAGAAATTCTAATAAGATCGTGAATGGCAAAAGATGTAAATTCCCTTAGATACTTTCTTGGTGTGAAGTCCTTTATGTTGCTTGACAAAAATGAGAACTCCACCTACCGATAGAATGGCCGTCATGAGTGTCAATGAAATAAGAAAGCCAAAAATCATATAACCAAACATAAAAGACAAAAGCCCACCTCCAACGGTAATGGCTGCCCAAACAATGTATCGGCCTCGAAGACCCAGAAATTCAAGAGGCTTCTGAAGCCCCTTGAATACTGGATAATCGGGATAGTCGCTTTTGACTGTCGCCATAAGCTACTCCTTAAAGTCCGAAAAACAAAGGCAAAGCCTGTGCTGCCGCCAAAAGGAAAATACAAGAACCTACAATCATCATGATGCTCTTCTTGAGAATCTGCTTCCGAATTGTAAAGTGCTGAATATCAACACTCCCAAAAAG
>JALEWR010000008.1 GCA_022783515.1 Prevotella sp. | reverse complement strand
TGCACTTCTATTATCCCAATTTCACCAACGATATGTGGCGTATCTTTGGGCATATCTTCTTTCGGGATAAAGACCGGTTTGTGGATTTGCCCAACAAAACGTTTCATCTCGACAAGCTCAAGGATTTTCTCGAAACGATAGGCGTGGCTCTCTACGACACGGCTACAGCCGTGAAACGGACCACAGGAACAGCATCGGACAAAGACCTCGAGATTGTTCAACCCACCGACATCAACGCCTTGCTCGCCCAAATACCGCAATGTCGTGCCATTGTTACAGCGGGGCAGTTGGCTACCGACACGCTAAGGGCATATTTTAACATCGAGCAAGTCCCTGGAATGGGCGAATATGCCGACTTCATTCATCCCACTTTCCATACTCCCATGCGACTCTATCGCATGCCCAGCAGTTCGAGAGCCTACCCCATGAAACTCGAAAAGAAAGCCGAACATTACGAAAGGATGTTGAGAGAAATTTTAGAACGCCACTTATTCCCCTCATTGGAATAGTATCAGTGACAGCAAAATATTTTTTAGTCAATGAAAGAAGTGAAAGATGCAGTACAAGCCTACCCACTTGTCAATCAACTCAAAAGCTCATAAATTCATAAACTCAGCAAATAAAAAAATAACATACAATATGGACCAAGTAACAATAATAGGTATTGCCGGAGGAACAGGCTCGGGAAAAACCACCGTAGTGAAAAAAATTGCTGATGCCCTCCCTCCCCACTATGTGGCTGTAGTGCCATTGGACTCTTACTATAACGATACCACCGAAATGACCGAAGAAGAGCGTCACGCCATCAATTTCGACCACCCCGACGCCTTCGATTGGAAGCTCCTCACCAAGCATGTCAACGATCTGCGTCATGGTATCGCCGTGGAACAACCCACTTACTCGTACCTTCTGTGCAACCGATTGAAAGAGACTATCCACATCGAACCCAAGCCGGTGATTATCATCGAGGGTATCATGACCTTGCTCAACAAGAAGCTACGCGACATTATGGATCTCAAAATATTTGTGGACACCGACCCCGACGAGCGACTTATCCGCAACATTCAACGAGACACCATCGACCGTGGTCGCACCGTTTCGATGGTAGTAGACCGCTATTTGGAGGTATTAAAGCCAATGCACGAACAATTTATTGAGCCCACCAAGCGTTATGCCGACATCATTATACCACAAGGAGGCGATAACCTGAAGGGCATAGACATCCTCTGTCGATATATCGAAGGATTGATTCCTAACAAGGAAAACTCTATATTATAAGCCTCAACCTTCATCGGCTGCTATGCAAAACAGACTGAATTGAGGGACAATACAGCCTAAAAAACAAAGCGAGACAGACTGAAACGCACTGCAATACAGTCTGTCTCGCTTTTCTGTTGAACGCAGAGGAGGGAGCAATTGTCGTGAGAAAGCAACGATATATGAAGCTTTGGGTCAACGATACACTATGCTTTAATAACATATCATCACATCAACTAAAAAACTCAAATTATTTCTTATCTTTGCAATCACCAACAACAAAGCCAATGAAAAAGAACAACATACCCGCCGAGTGGCAAGACTTCAGGTTGAAAGACGTTACCTTTATGGACTTGATGCGTCGCCGAATATACAATGTTCTCATCGTAGCCAATCCCTACGACGCCTTTATGCTGGAAGACGACGGACGCATCGACGAAAAGATATATAGTGAATATGTGGAGTTGGGACTGCGTTATCCACCCACCTTTACACAGGTCAGTTCGATAGAAGAAGCCGAAAAGGTCTTGGAATCGACCGTTGTCGACCTTGTTATCTGTATGCCGGGCAATGCCGACAACGATGCTTTCACCGTGGCACATGCCATCAAAGACGAGTTTCCCGATATCCATTGCGTGGTGCTCACACCCTTTTCGCACGGCATCACCAAGCGAATGGAAAACGAAGACTTAAGTATCTTCGACTATGTCTTCTGTTGGTTGGGCAACACTAATCTCATTCTCTCTATCATCAAGCTCATCGAAGACAAGATGAACATTGAACACGACATTGAAGAAGCGGGGGTAAAGATGATTCTGTTGGTGGAAGACAGCATTCGCTTCTACTCATCTATCCTACCCAATCTCTACAATTATATCTTGCTGCAAACCAAGCGTATATCGACCGAAGCACTCAACCGAAACGCTGCCATTCTGCGTATGAGAGGGCGTCCCAAGGTTGTCTTGGCACGAACCTACGAAGAGGCGATGGCCTTTTATGAGAAATATCCCAACAACACCTTGGGTATTATCAGCGATGTGCGTTATCCTAAAGGCGGAAAGACCGACCCCGAGGCCGGGTTCAAACTGTTTCAAGAGATTAGAAAGCGAGATGAATTTGTGCCGTTGATATTGGAAAGTTCGGAGAGCCACAACCGCGAACAAGCCGAGGCTTTGGGCTTTAGATTTGTGGATAAAAACTCTAAGAAGATGAGTCTGGACCTTCGCCATCTCATGGAAGAACATATGGGTTTTGGCGACTTCATCTTTCGTCATCCCGAAACCCACGAAGAGGTGTTGCGTATCAGTTCGCTAAAAGAGTTGCAAGACAACATTTTTAATGTTCCCGACAACTCAATGGAATATCATATCAAGCGAAACCACATGAGCAGATGGCTCTCGGCACGCGGCATCATGCCCGTGGCAGACTTCCTAAAAGATGTTACCTGGAGCAAACTGCAAGACGTGGAGGCACACAGACAAATCATCTTCGATGCCATTGTGCAGTATCGACACATGAAAAATATTGGTGTGGTGGCGGTGTTCGACCGTCGCAAATACGACCGTTATGCCCATTTTGCCCGCATTGGCGAAGGTTCTCTGGGCGGCAAAGGGCGTGGTTTGGCTTTTCTCGACAATATCATCAAGACCCATCCCGAGCTGAATGCTTTTTCGGGAGTGGCTGTGCATATACCCAAGACGGTGGTTCTCTGCACCGACTTGTTCGATCAGTTCATGGAACAAAACAATCTCTATCAGATTGCTTTGAGCGATGCGAGCGACGAAGAAATATTGGAACATTTCCTACAAGCCAAACTATCGGAAGCACTCCGGCAAGATTTCTTTATCTTTTTTGAAGCTACAAAGAGTCCGATAGCCATCCGTTCGAGTTCGCTCCTGGAAGATGCCCACTATCAACCTTTTGCAGGTATATATAGCACCTACATGATTCCCTATAACGAAGACAAGGAGGTGATGCTCAAGATGCTGGCAAGTGCCATCAAGAGTGTCTATGCGTCGGTGTTTTATCGCGATTCAAAGGCTTATATGACAGCTACCCGCAACGTTATCGACCAAGAGAAAATGGCTGTGATTTTGCAAGAAGTGGTGGGCAAACAATACGACCAATACTATTATCCCAACATCAGCGGCGTACTTCGTTCGCTCAACTATTATCCCATTGGCAACGAAAAAGCAGAAGACGGTATAGCTAATCTGGCACTGGGTTTGGGTAAATATATCGTTGACGGCGGACAGACCTTGCGTGTGAGTCCTTATCATCCCAACCAAATTTTGCAAACCAGTGAGATGGAAACTGCATTGAGAGAAACGCAAACTCAGTTTTATGCCTTAGACACCAGCCTCATCGGTGACAACTTCAAAGTGGATGATGGTTTTAACATTCAAAAAAGAAGGGTGAAAGAAGCAGAGGCTGATAGGTCGCTACACTACATCGCATCGACCTACGACCCTTACGATCTTGTGATACGCGACGGCTTGTACGAGGGTGGAAGAAAAATCATCTCGTTCTGTGGAGTGTTGCAACAAGGTATCTTCCCCTTGCCCGAAATCATGCAAATGGCCATGAAACTGGGCGAAGAGAAGATGAAACGACCTGTGGAGATAGAGTTCGCCTGCAATATCAACGAAGACCGAACGGGTGACTTTAACCTATTGCAGATACGCCCCATCGTCGATTCCAAGCAGGTGCTGGAAGAAGATGTGGCCGCTATTGCCGATGATGCCTGCCTCCTGAGGTCGCATAACTCGTTGGGACATGGTGTTAGCGATGAGGTGACGGATGTGGTCTATGTGAAATACGACGACCAATTTTCAGCGGCAAACAATCACTATGTGGCAGACGATATCGAACGTATCAACCGCCAATTCTTAGCCGAGAATAAGAATTACATACTCGTTGGCCCCGGTAGATGGGGTTCGAGTGACCCATGGTTAGGCATACCCGTTAAATGGCCACATATCAGTGGAGCAAGAGTAATTGTAGAATTAGCGTTAAAAAATTATCGTATAGATCCAAGTCAAGGCACTCACTTCTTCCAAAACCTCACCAGTTTTGGGGTGGGCTACTTTACAATTGATTGCAATACAGGTGATGGAATATTCAGAAAAGACTTGCTTGATGCGATGCCCGCAGTGGAAGAAACTCCTTATGTTAGGCATGTGCGATTTGAAAAGCCCCTCAAAACAATGATGGATGGAATGAAAAGCGAAGGCGTGGTGCTGCTGCCGAAAGAATGAGAAAAGCACAACATTACCGCTCTTGACAACTACATGATAGTTTTTCGGCAACGAAAGTCGTGAGGGGGAACTACCAACAAGACTCTTATTTACCGGCAACGACATACACAACTCTTCACAGCAAAGTTCTGACAAAACTAACAAAGAGAAAACAAAGCATTTATTTGCGTTTTCACTTGTTTTGCCGTAAATTTGCATATAACAATCGATAGAAGGAAACTGTATGCAATATAGCCCTGTGATATGGGGTAACGGGCTACTTCTATTCCTATTTTTAATTGGCGAAACAAATAAGAATGAAAGAATTTATCATATCCGATGTCAAGGCCGAAACCGCCGTACTCGTGGGCATCATCACTCCTCAACAAAACGAACAAAAGACCAAAGAATATCTCGACGAATTGGAATTCTTGGCTGACACTGCAGGTGCAGTTACAGTGAAACGATTCACACAACGCCTCAATGGTCCCAGTATGGTAACCTATGTGGGTAAGGGTAAGTTGGAAGAGATTAAACAATATATCTTGGACGAGGCAGAAGCCGAACGCGAAGTGGGTATGGTGATTTTCGATGACGAGCTGTCTGCCAAACAGATGCGTAACATCGAAAACGAGCTACAAGTGAAAATTCTGGACAGAACTTCGCTTATTCTCGACATTTTTGCCATGCGTGCCCAAACAGCTAACGCAAAAACGCAGGTAGAATTAGCTCAATACAGATATATGCTGCCACGTCTGCAACGCCTGTGGACCCACTTGGAACGCCAAGGAGGTGGCTCGGGAAGCGGTGGTGGAAAAGGTTCGGTGGGATTGCGTGGTCCCGGTGAAACCCAGCTCGAAATGGACCGCCGTATCATTCTTAATCGTATGTCATTATTGAAAGAACGCTTGGCAGAAA
>JALEWR010000239.1 GCA_022783515.1 Prevotella sp. | reverse complement strand
GCCATGGATAAGCATACATGTTTTCCTTTTACTCATCTGACTGAACAAAAAACATTCTTTTCTCTCTCAATTTAGACTATTTCGCTTTTCAGCTAAGGCTAAATTGAAAAGCAATTCAGCCTGAATCAAACCACAATTCAGTCTGAATTGAGGCGTCAAAAACCCACTTCCCGCTGCCCAAACCCTATTTTTTCCCCTCTAATCGCATAAGTATTTACATAAAAACTTATCATAAATCAATCGTATTACTTAATTTTTCTTATCTTTGTGGTGCATCAACAAGGATGCAGACAAAAACGATTTGACATCGATTGAAAAACAATCTAAACATCAATAGAGGAATAAAGAAGATGAAACAGGTAATTGCTTTAATTGCATTGGCATGTCTTGTGTCGGCTTATTCTTCGGTAAGACTAAAAACAAATATGCAAAAAATGATGGGACATCCTGCCCTTGAGCAAGGATATGAAAAAGGAGTTTCTGCATGTTATGCAGGCGTTATCAACGGCACATTAATCATGGCCGGCGGCTGTAACTTCCCCGACAAGCCCGTAGCTGAGGGAGGTAAGAAAAAGTTTTATCAGGATATATATGCTGCCAAGATTGAACAAGGCGACTCACTGCAATGGGAAAAGGTGGGCGAACTGCCTCAAGCCATGGCTTACGGTGTGAGTATCAAATATCAAGACACACTTATTTTTATCGGTGGAAACAACGAGACAACGAGTTTGAAAGATGTTGTTAAGTTGCACTTCGAGAACGACCAACCGGTTCTCGACACCCTTCCATCCCTTCCCTTGCCCATCGACAATATGGCAGGTACATGGGTTGGCAACAAAATTTTTGTGGTGGGCGGCAACTGTGAGGGACAAGCCTCTAAGCGTGTGTGGTCGTTAGACATGACCAACCCGGCACAAGGATGGCAAGAAGAGCCACAGATGCCCGGCATAGCACGCGTACAACCCATTGCCTTTGCCATCGATGACAAGACCTTAGGCATATGGGGCGGTTTCTCGCCCAAAACCGAAGAGAAGGCTGCCGAATTGGGTTGTGAGGGTTTGGCTCTATCTATAGAAACAGGAGAATGGACCCATCTGCCTGCTCCCACTGATACAACAGGCGAGATTATCTTTGCCGGCGGTTCTACAGCCATCAACTTACCCAACGGCGAAGCTCTGTTTGTGGGCGGTGTAAACAAAGACATTTTCTTGGCAGCGATTAATCAATTGCCCCAAGGCTATCTCTTGCACGAACCCGAATGGTATCGTTTCAATAACCAAGTGATGTATTTTAAAGACGGGAAATGGAGCAGCATTCTCTGCCATCAGGCAACAGCCAGAGCCGGATGTGCCTTGGCTTACCACGACGGATGGGTATATATCATCGACGGAGAATTGAAACCGGGAATCAGAACACCCGAGATTGTTCGCTTGGAAGTGAAGTAAACGTCAGGAAGACAACTGTTGATCCTTTATTATAATCATTAACTATCAAGACAAAATTATAACATCTAAATCGAGAAATGAAAAATAGCAAGTATTATCCTTGGGTAGTTGTTACCCTTCTTTGGGTTGTTGCCCTTCTTAATTACATGGATCGCCAGATGCTATCAACGATGCAGGGAGCCATCAAAGCCGACATTACGGAATTGAACAAAGCCGAAAGTTTTGGTGCATTGATGGCTGTCTTCCTTTGGATTTACGGCCTATGCAGTCCCTTTGCAGGTATGGTAGCCGACCGACTCAACCGCAAATGGTTGCTCGTTGGCAGTTTGTTCGTATGGTCTTCCGTAACGTTAGCCATGGGTTTTGCCTCTACCTACGAACAATTATATTGCTTGCGTGCGTTGATGGGCGTAAGTGAAGCTCTATATATCCCTGCAGCTCTGTCGCTCATAGCCGACTGGCACACAGGCAAGTCACGTTCGTTGGCCATCGGAATCCACATGACGGGTCTGTATGTGGGTCAAGGATTGGGCGGCTTCGGTGCTAATCTCGCACACCATTTTTCATGGCATCAAACCTTCTTTACCTTAGGTCTGATAGGTATTGTCTATGCTCTTATCCTGGTGGTGATGCTCCATGAAAACCCCATGCACAGCCAACGTTCGGAAGAAAGAGTGAAAGCTGCGGGCGAAAACAAGGAAGGCGTACTGAAAGGTTTAAGCATCGTTGTTTCGACATGGGCATTCTGGATTCTTCTTTTCTATTTTGCCGTACCAAGTTTGCCGGGATGGGCAACAAAGAATTGGCTGCCTACGCTCTTCGCTGAGAACCTAAATATCGACATGACATTGGCTGGTCCGATGTCGACCATCACCATTGCTGTGTCTTGTTTTGTAGGTGTCATCATCGGTGGAATCATGTCCGACCGTTGGGTACAACGCAATATTCGCGGCCGTATCTATACCAGTGCCATCGGTTTGAGTATGACCATTCCCGCCCTTCTTTTGTTGGGTTTGGGTCACAGTATGCCCGCGGTGATTGGTGCAGGCGTTCTTTTCGGTGTGGGCTTTGGTATTTTCGATGCCAACAACATGCCCATCCTCTGCCAAATCATATCGGCTAAATATCGTGCAACAGCATATGGCATCATGAATATGACAGGAGTGTTTGCCGGTGCAGCCGTTACGCATGTCTTAGGACAATGGAGTGACAGCGGAAACCTCGGCCTTGGCTTCGCCTTCTTGGGTGCAGTGGTAGCCGTGGCTCTTGTCCTTCAACTCGCTTTCTTACGTCCTACGACAGATAATGTGGAATAATATCAGTTCGGTCTCAACCGAACCGGCAGTTGACAAGTTATCAGTTGACGAGCTAACGAGTTAGTTAGCTCTTCAACAACATCAATTGGAAAATCTCCTTGTCAACTTGTCTACCAATCAACTTGTCTACCAATAATAAAAAAGAATACACAAATGGAAAAAATTATCGGACTTATCGACGCACCGTTTACACCTTTTCATGCTAACGGTGAAGTAAATCTTGAACCCATAGAACGTTACGCGGCCATGCTCGTAAAGAATGGTTTGAAAGGCGTTTTCATTAACGGTTCATCGGGAGAGGGCTATATGCTCACCACCGAAGAACGCATGCAATTGGCAGAACGTTGGGTAAGCGTAGCCCCGAAAGGCTTCAAAGTGATTGTGCATGTGGGCAGTTGCTGCCTCAAAGAGAGTGCCAAGCTGGCACAACATGCACAAGAAATCGGTGCATGGGGTATCGGTGCGATGGCTCCTCCCTTCCCAAAGATTGGCCGAATTGAAGAGTTGGTGAAGTATTGCGAAACCATTGCTGCCGCGGCTCCCAATCTTCCCTTCTACTATTATCATATCCCCGCTTTCAACGGAGCATTCCTTCCAATGGTCGAACTGCTCAAGGCGGTGGACGGAAGAATACCCAATTTTGCAGGCATCAAATACACCTTCGAGAGCTTGTACGAGTATAACCAATGCCGTTTGTACAAAGAAGGTAAGTTCGACATGCTGCATGGACAAGACGAGACCATCCGTCCCAGCTTGGCACAAGGTGGTGCAAAGGGCGGCATCGGTGGCACAACCAACTATAACGGACGCGAACTGACAGGCATTATCGAGGCATGGAACAAGGGCGATATTGAGACTGCACGCGAAAAACAGAACTTCTCGCAAGAGGTAATCAATGTTATTTGTCATTTCAGAGGCAATATCGTGGGCGGTAAACGCATCATGAAACTCATCGGTTTCGACCTCGGTCCTAACCGTGCTCCTTTCCAAAACATGACCGATGAAGAAGAGGCTCGCATGAAAAAGGAATTGGAAGAGATTGGCTTCTTTGAACGTTGCAACAAGTTTTAAAACATCATTATGGAACAAAAACAACAATATCTTAAGGCATGGGCAGAGCGTTATCGCCGCGACCTGACAGAAAATATCATGCCTTTTTGGTTGAAATATGGTCTTGACCGTAAGCATGGCGGTGTTTATACCTGTCTTAACAGAGATGGCAGTTTGATGGATACCACCAAATCGGTATGGTTTCAAGGTCGCTTCGGCTTTATCGCTGCATCAGCTTACAATAATATCGAACGCAACGAAGAATGGTTGGCGGCATCGAAAAGCTGTATTGACTTTATCCTCAACCATTGTACCGACGAAAACGGACGTATGTATTTCGAGGTGAAAGAGGACGGAACACCTCTGCGTATGCGTCGTTATCTCTTCTCAGAGTGCTTTGCCATCATCGCTATGGCTGAATATTCGATTGCTTCCGGCGACCAATCTTATGCCCAAAAAGCATTGGAAATATTCCGACTTGTACAGCATTATGCCGACACTCCCGGACTTCTTGCTCCTAAGTATCTACCTGCTTTGGAATGTCAAGGACACTCATTGACAATGATTCTCATCAACACGGCATCTCGTTTGCGTGCAGCTATCGAGGATCCTTGCCTCACCGACCAGATAGATAAGTCGCTTCACGCTCTGCGAACCTATTTCGTTCATCCCGAGTTTAAAGCCGTATTGGAAACCGTTGGGCCAAAGGGCGAATTCATCGATAGCATCATGGGTCGCACCATCAATCCCGGTCATTGCATCGAAACAGCATGGTTCATCATGGAAGAGGCACGTCATCGCGGATGGGACGAAGACCTTAAACAATTAGCGTTGCAAATTCTCGACTGGTCATGGGACTGGGGTTGGGACGAAGAATACGGCGGAATCATCAACTTCCGCGATTGTAAAGGCTTGCCCGCACAAGACTATTCGCAGGACATGAAATTCTGGTGGCCTCAAACAGAGACCATTATCGCCATGCTCTATGCTTACTTAGCAACCGGCGACGACAAATACCTGGAGCGTCATCAGCTCATTAGCGACTGGACCTATAAGCACTTCCCCGATGCCGAACATGGCGAATGGTATGGCTATCTGCATCGCGACGGAACAGTGGCACAACCTGCTAAAGGTAATATCTTTAAAGGACCGTTCCACATTCCCAGAATGATGATTAACTCATACTTGCTTTGTCAGGCAATTTTAGAAAAGAAGTAAAAAAGAAAACTATAAGGAGTTAATGGCAACGAGATTAAACTTGTCACATTAACTCCTATTTTTATCAATTCTTATATGAACAAAATTTTTGATCTTTCCATATCCAATTATGGTACGACACGCCAACATCACTACGATGTCGTGATACTTCCTTGGGGAGCAACCGAACCCCACAACTATCATCTTCCCTATCTCACCGACTGCATTCTCTCTCACGATATTGCCGTGGATGCAGCCCAACGAGCTTTCGACAAGCACGGAACATATACAATGGTGATGCCCCCCGTAACAATGGGGTCGCAAAATCCCGGTCAGAGAGAATTGCCTTTCTGTGTTCATACACGCCATGAAACACAAAAAGCGATACTCACCGACATCGTGTCATCTCTCCATCATCAAGGTTATCGCAAGCTACTCATCGTCAACGGACATGGTGGTAACACCTTTAAAAGTATGATTAGAGATATCATTACCGACTATCCCGACATGCTGTTGATGGCTTGCGAATGGTTCAAGTTCAAGAAAGCGAAGGATTATTTCGACCAACCTGGAGACCATGCCGATGAATTGGAAACGGCGGTGATGATGCATTACCATCCCGAATGGGTCAATCTGAGCGAAGCAGGCGATGCACAAAGCAACAATTTCACCATCCCCGCCCTACAAAATGGTAGCGTTTGGACTCCCCGAAACTGGGGTAAAGTATCGAAAGATACAGGCATTGGCAATCCCTCATTAGCAACAGCCGAGAAAGGAAAACGCTTTGCAGAAGATACAGTGGACAGCCTGGCCGACTTCCTACATCAGCTTGCAGAAGTCAAAAGCGAAAACGATTTGTACACAAACGAGATATAGGAACGAGGGGCAGTGTTTTGGCACTGCCCCTTACTTATCTCTTTCCCCACCGTACAGGTGATAAAGAAACAATAACAGTCATGACAGCTTTATCAAATAGAGAAACATTGCGGCTAACAATAGCCTGCCATACCATCACTAATGATGCCACAGCCACTACCGAATCAACTGTAATCCCGGGGGCATCCTCATATTCTCCCTTGCCTGCCAGTGTAATCTCCCAGTTATCTACAACCACCATCATATATGTTTGAAATATAACTTTACTATCAAAGAATTAACTAAACACACAGAGTAAACAATAAATCATACAGACACAACCCTTGTTTTTCCAACAAATCTTTTACCATACAAATTAGAAAGTTATAAAATACGCTCAGTTATGTGTTGGTGTTGCCGCCTCTGCCCGATGACGAGTCCGAATCATCGGCAGAATGAAGTTCACACAAGCCGTTGATGAGTACGGCTGGAGATTACTTTCACTGAAAGGGTGGCACTATCATCAGAATTCATTATAAAATACCTATTTTTCGGTATTGTGTCATTTTCTTGCCTTTTCTATCTTTGCACTGAATAAATTTCATGCTTATGATAAGAAACAAACACGACATATTACAAGGGTATGGGTTCCCATTAAGCCAAGCACACCGTTCAAGAGAAAAACGGTGTGCTTTTTTTATGAACGAAAAGAAACAATGTTCGTTATTAAAAAATTCTATTTTAATATGCAGACACTGAAAGATGATATAAGGCAACGCATCCTTGCGACAGCACACAAGGAGTTTGTCACACACGGTGTAAGATGCACTTCCATTCGCACGGTAGCGTGCAAGGCCGGTATCGCCGTGGGCAACGTTTACAACTATTTTCCCAGCAAGGACAAACTGTTCTGCGAGGTACTGCGACCACTCATTACGGCATTAGACCAGTATATCCAATCGCATAACGCGGAATGGCACTTGAGCCTTGATGTGTTCAGTGCGAAGAGATTTCAGGACGAATACATTTTGACAATGAAGAAATTTGTCATGAATTTCCGTCCCGAACTGCGTTTGCTGCTCTTCAATGCGGAGGGAACTTCGCTGGCGGGTTATAAAGACAGGATTATAGAGTATCAGACAAAAATCGGCACGGAATACCTGCAACTGATGAAAGAGCGTTATCCACACTTGGACATCGACATCTCACCTTTCTTCCTCCACATTGCCTGTTCAACATGGATGAACATTTTCTCCGAACTCGTGGTACATGATGAGTATGATGAACAGGAAATTGAACGCGTACTTGAGCAATATGCTGCCTACAGTATGGCTGGATGGAAGGAACTGATGAAAGTATGAGCAGAGGAGTTTAAGAACATTTAAAATAACAATAAGATGATAAAGACACTCTATCGATTAGGAGCTTATATGGGAAGGTGCAAATGGCTGCTGCTCTGTCGGACTGTCGGCAGTCAACGGACTGCTGTCGCTCGGTTCCTTTATTCTCTTGTGGCTCGTGGTTCGCACACTGCTAAACACAGGGAATTGTTATTTCCGACATCTTCCTTTTTATGGTTATCATACCAGTTATTTCAACCAACGCAATGAAAATGATGTATCTAAGCCAAAATCTTTTCCTTGCAAACGAGTCGGTAGACAGATTGGAGAAGCTGACCGATGTTTCGCTACTTCCCAACAGCAACACGCCTAAAGCACCTCAAACTTTCAGTATTTGTTTTGATAACGTTTCGTTCAGATACGAAAGAGCAGGAAAAGATGTCCTCAACCACATCAATCTCACCATTCCAAGAGGAAAGACAGTGGCACTTGTGGGCGTTTCGGGAAGCGGAAAGACAACCATAGCACGACTTATTCCACGTTTTTGGGACGTGTGTGAGGGTAGTGTAAGTATTGGTGGGATAGATGTTCGCCAAATGGACAAGTCGGAACTGATGCACAACGTGTCCTTCGTTTTCCAAAACACACGTCTGTTTAAGACTACCCTTATGGAAAATCTACGCTACGGCAATCCCGAAGCAACGGCGATAGACCTCTCGCAAAGCCGTGAAATCATCGACCGTCTGCCCAAAGGCTTGGACACGGTCATAGATGCGGAGGGTACTTACCTCTCTGGTGGAGAACAGCAGTGCATGGTCCTCGCATGTACCATTCTGAAAGATGCCCCCATTGTGGTACTCGACGAGGCTACTGCCTTTGCCGACCCAGAGAACGAATACCTTATCCGAAAGGCTTTGGCACACCTCACCTGCGGAAAGACCGTTCTCATGATAGCTCACCAACTTACTACTGTGCAAGATGCCAACAATATCGTTGTAGTAAACAATGGACAGATAGTCGAACATGGTACGCACAAGGAACTGATGGCAATGCATGCACGCTATTACAGAATGTGGAACGAATATCAAAAAGCGGTGGCATGGAAACTATAAATATTCAAAGGAGACACCAAGATGATTAAATATTTTCAGAACCGTTTCATCCTTTCGGAAAAAGGGGCTAAGGATTTGCAAAAGGGGGATAGCCCTATGGCTATCGTTCATTAAGACAGAGTACAGTCTCTATTAAGCCATGTATAACTATTGAGCAGTTCAGACAAATGTGTATAGTCAGTTGTATAAACGTGTACAATACTATAAGCATTAAAGACACTGACCACAAATCAGAGACAACCTAAAAAAGAACAAAGATAACAACATAAATAAATCAACAATGGAAATTGAAAATATCAACAGAAAATTCAAGCAGATGTCGGTGTGGATATTACGCCACCGCCTGCTGGTAGTAGGGCTGTTCACTCTGCTTGTCGCCTTCTCGTTCGTGGGAACAAAGCACATCGTGCTAAAAACCTCGTTCGACGATTATTTCGTGAGTGATGACCCGATGCTACTCAAGACAAATGAGTTCAAGTCAATCTTCGGCAACGACTACTATGTAGCGGTGCTGGTGAAGAACAAGGACGTTTTCTCCAAGCACAGTCTGACACTCATACGCGAATTGAGTAACGAATTGAAAGACAGCTTGTCGTATGCCGACAAGGTAACATCGCTCACCGACCTAGAGTTCACCGTAGGTACAGAGGAGGGAATGACCATCGAACAGATTGTACCCGACGAGATACCATCGGACTCAGCCTCGTTGAAAGAGATTAAGCACAAGGCATACAGTAAGCCTTATCTTTCCAAGAAATTGGTATCGACCGACGGGACGATGACATGGATTATAGTGAAGCTACGGCCCTTCCCCGAAGACAGTGTGTGGAAGAAAACAAGTGACATTGCCCCCGATATGCTCACGGGCAAGGAAGCCGGACACATTATTGGCAAGGCAAAATATGCGGAACTGTCACCCGATGCTGCGGGAATGCCCTACCTAAGCTACGAGAAGTTTATCTATCTGACCAAGGAGATGGGACGGTTGTTCCTTATATCCTTCCTTGTTTCGATTGTGGTGATGATTGTGGTAACCCGTTCATTGAGGGGAGTCATCGCCCCACTGCTCACCTCCGTGTTCGGCTTGCTGATAGGCTTTGGCATCATTGGCTGGTTTAGGCTTTATATAGATATGACTACCGCCATGATAGCCGTCATACTGACCTTTGCCTGCTCCATTGCCTACAATATCCACCTGTATAACTTCTTCAAGATGAGGTTTGTGGAAACAGGCAGGCGCAAGGCTTCCATCACCGATGCCATAGGCGAGACAGGCTGGGGCGTTCTACTGTCAGGACTGACTACCATAGCAGCCATGATGACTTTTCTCTCCATGAAGATAGTCCCCATGCAGGCTATCGGCGTGAACACTTCGCTGTGCCTGCTGTCGGTATTGCTTACCTGCTTGATAATTACTCCCGTGATACTCTCATTCGGGAAAGACCGTAAGCCAAGCATCGATGTATCCAAGAGTCTCGAAGGATACGTTGGCGGACACTTCGAACGATTTGGCAGTTTTATCCTGTACCGCCATCAGCCGATATTCATTGCAGCCGTAGCCATAACGCTCTTCTGCGGTATCGGCATGTTTTACATCGAGCCAGCATTCGACATTGAGAAGACGATGGGACGGAAAGTGGAATATGTTAAGACGTTCCTCGACCTCTGCGACACGGAATTGGGTTCCATGTACTCTTATGACCTAATGGTTACACTACCGCATGCCGACGATGCGAAGAAGCCTGACAACCTAAAAAAGCTCGATCAACTGGCTACCATTTCGGAAAATTATCCGCTGACCAAGCGACACAATTCCGTTACGGACATTGTGAAGGATATGAACTGCACGCTCAACGGCAACGACCTGAAGGAATACAAAATTCCCGATAATGCCGACATGATTGCACAGCTACTGCTGCTCTACGAGAATGCAGGCGGCACGGAGTCGGTATATTGGATAGACTATGACTATCAACGATTACGCCTGCAAATAGAGATGAAGAACTACAATTCCAACGAAGCCGAGAAAGAAATGGACGCTTTGCAGGCAGAGGCAGGCAGGCTGTTTCCCGGTGCACATGTGTCGGCGGTAGGCAACATTCCGCAGTTCACTGTAATGCAACAGTATGTGGAACGTGGACAGATGTGGTCGATGTTACTCTCAGTGCTGGTCATCGGCATGATTCTCATAATCCTGTTCAGAAGTTGGAAAGTGGGATTGGTGGGTATGATACCGAACATAGCCCCTGCCATTATCGTGGGTGGTATGATGGGCTGGCTGGACTATCCGCTTGATATGATGACCGCCTCGCTCATACCGATGGTATTGGGAATCGCCGTTGATGATACCATTCACTTCATCAACCATTGCCATGTAGCACATAACCGCTACAAGAACTATAACATGGCTATCCGCAAGACATTCCGTACGGAGGGACTGGCGATAGTGATGTCTACGGTTATCATTTCAGCAACCTTTGCCGGCTTTATGTCGTCGGATGCCACGCAGACGAAGAACTGGGGCTTGCTGGCAGTAGCAGGTATGGTATCGGCATTGTTGGCAGATCTGTTCCTCACACCCATCCTCTTCAAATATCTGCGAGTATTTGGAACGGAGGAAAGTTCGAAGAGTAATAATTCAACAAAGAAGTAAGGTTAAAACATACAATAATCAAATTTAAGGAAATATGAATACAAAACACTTTATTTTATCATTTATTGCCTTAATGACAATGAGCGGTATACAGGCAGCAGATCTCACAGGTAGGGACATTATGCAAAAGGTAAAGAACCGTGCCAATGGCGACACAAGGTATGCCACCATTGAAATGACGCTCATTCAGAAAAATGGACACAAACGCGTGCGGAAGATAGAATCGTGGGCTATGGACGAGGGCAAGGACACGAAGAAAATCATGTTCTTCACCTATCCGGGCGATGTGAAAGGCACGGGATTCCTCACTTGGGACTATGACAATGTAAACAAGGTTGATGACAAATGGCTCTATCTGCCGGCAATGAAAAAGACGAGGCGCATCAGCGGGAAGTCCTCAAAGACCGATTATTTTATGGGCAGTGATTTCACCTACGATGACATGAGTACACGCAGCGTGGACGAGGAAACGCACAGTCTGCTATATGAGGAAGTGGTAGGCGAACACAAATGCTGGGTGGTGCAGTCCGTTCCCAAAGACCAGGGAGAAATATACTCAAAGCGCATCACATGGATTAGGCAGGATTGCTTGATGGCGATCAAGGCGGATTACTACGACAAGCTCAATAGGCTCCATCGCCACCTTACCATCTCAAATATAGACAAGGTACAGGGATTTTGGACCATGCACCTCATGCAGATGGAGAATGTG
>JALEWR010000224.1 GCA_022783515.1 Prevotella sp. | reverse complement strand
GCCATGGCGAATGTCCAAAAAATCGTTTCATCAACGACAAATACGGCAATTATGGTCTCAACTATCTCTGTAGCGGTTACTACAAATTCTTTAAGCATGTGACCCCGTACATGGATTTTATGAAAGGAGAACTCGAAGCAGATCGCCCTCCTGCCAATGTGATGAACAGCATCTTTGTTTAAAACATACTCAAAGACATGGGCAGTCGTAGTATTTGATTGTTATCAATGATGCTACTCTGCTTACTTTATATGATAGTTTATACTAATCTACCTTCTGAAAGTGTGTTGTCGGAGGTATGTTCAGCAACCATCCTGATGCCTCAAAGACTGCATTTGTTCATCCTTTTGCAGGAAAAATGACGGCAGAGGAGAAGCAGGCATCGTGTTTTTTAAGCTATGAATACGGATAGGACGGGCAACAATAGAATAATTTGTTTAGAGTTCATCTAAACACAATGAGACCTCTGCAAAAGTCTATAACAAGAAAGCCTACAATAGGTAATTTATGAATAACCAACGGTAGTATTCTTTAAACAATGAGAGTTTTGCAGAGATCTCAGAATATATGTATTCTCTTATTTCTTTACTCTTTCTACAAATTCTGCAGGAAGCACCGGCATGGCACCGCTTTGGGTACAAACATACGCACTCACTTCCACAGCCAGCTTATGAGCCTCGGCAACAGGCATGCCGTTGAGGACAGCAGAACAGAAGGTGGCAGTGAACGAATCGCCTGCTCCTACGGTGTCAGCTACCTCTACCTTGGGCGTTTCCACGAACGACATGGCACCGGGTGTGAAGACATAACTGCCGTTAACACCACAGGTAAGAACCAGCATATCGAGGTTATACTTGCCCAAGATGAGCCAGCACTTGTTGCTGATATCCAAGCCAGGATAACCAAAGAGGCGACCGATGGTAACGAGTTCTTCGTCGTTTATCTTCAAGATGTTACACTTTTTCAACGATTTTTGTATGATTTCTTCGTTATAGAAGTTTTGACGTAGGTTAATATCGAACACCTTTAAACAATCTTTTGGGGCGGCTTTGAGAAACTTATGAATAGTTTGACGACTCACTTCGCTGCGTTGTGCCAACGAACCCCAGCACACAGCACGCGTATTGTGGGCTATCTCTTCCAAGTCTTTAGTAAAAGGAATATTATCCCATGCCACTCCTTCGCATATATCATAGGTTGGCACACCTTGATCGTCCAGTTGCACTTGTACTTTTCCCGTGGGGAAAGGAACACGAGGCAACATATACTTCAAGCCTCTGCTATCCAAGGCTTCGATTGTTTCTGCCGCCAGTTCGTCTTCTCCCAAAGCACTCACAGCTATTGAATCGAAGCCAAACTGACCCACATGATAGGCAAAGTTGGCAGGAGCACCGCCTAATTTCTTACCTGTAGGGAATACGTCCCACAACACTTCTCCCAATCCTACTATTAGATCTTTCATATTATTTTGGTTTTAAGTCCCTCCGGTCCCTCACAAAGAAACCGGAGGAAGGCTCTTATTTATTTCAAATTCTTTATATAACCAAACAGATACACCACACCTACAGTCATCACTACGACGGCTCCTATCTGCCCGAAAACATCACTTGCCAAACCCATAAAGAGCGGGAAGATGGTACCGCCAAAGAGTCCCATAATCATCAACCCTGACACTTCGTTCTTCTTTTCGGGAACAGCCAAGAGGGCCTGGGCAAAAATCATGGGGAAGATATTGGAGTTTCCAAATCCCACAAGAGCAATAGACACATAAAGAAGTGTTTGGTTGGTACCCACAGCCAGCCCCACCATGGCCAGCAACATCATGATAACACTCACGGTAAAGAAAGTGCTACTCTTAAACTTAGCCAATATAAACGACCCAGTAAGACAACCCAAGGTGCGGAAAATAAAATAAAGGCTGGTGGCAAAACCTGCTGTCTCGAGCGTCATTCCGGGTATGCGTTCCATCAGAATCTTAGGAGCAGTGGTGTTAGTACCTACGTCGATGCCCACATGACACATGATACCAAGAAAAGAAAGCAATACGATGGGTGTGCCGAGAAGCTTGAGACAGTCGAACACCGATGAGGCCTTGCCCTCCATCTTCTCTTCGTCGATGGGAGTGGCAGATAGCAACAGCACAGCTGCCACACCGATAATCATGTAGATAGGGAAAAGGATACGCCAGCCAAGTCCGAAGTGTGGGATGGTGGCTGCTGCCCCCCATGCTGCAATGATGGGTGCCATGAACGAGGCGATGGCTTTAACAAACTGACCAAAGGTGAGTGTGCTTGCCAACTTATCGCCTGCAATGATGTTTGAAATCAGCGGGTTGAGCGATGTCTGCATCAAGGCGTTACCGATGCCCAGCAGCGAAAACGAGAGGAGCATCCATGTATAGCTGCTGCCAAAGATGGGTAGAAACAAGCTAACCACCGTAACGACGATAGAGATGAGAACTGTTTTCTTACGGCCAATCTTATTCATCAGCATACCTGTCGGCACCGAAAAGATAAGGAACCAGAAGAATACCAACGAGGGAAAGATGTTGGCTTCGGCATCGCTCAGTTGCAAGTCTGCTTTGACATAGTTGGACGCAATGCCCACAAGGTCTACAAATCCCATGGTGAAAAAACACAGCATCACCGGGATGAGAGTTAGTTTAATTGATTTACTCATTGTTGTTCAGATTAGTTAATCAAGTCCCTCCTCTCCCCTCCCATAGAGGGGAGAATGGAGGAGACTAATATATTATTTATTCACGTTCTTTCACTCGGGTAAGTTAATTGGTTCCATACACCACCGCTTCAGCTTTGCAGCCACCACTGTTTTGCACGCTCAAATGGTTATAAGGCTCATTGGGGAACACAATATTGGTGAGCGATACTTTGCCTTCGGCATCCACCACCTCCACACTACTCTTATCTACGAAGATACGCAGGGTTTTGATTGTACCTGGCACAGGTGCCGTTGTTACCACTCCAAAATCATTGCTGAACGCTGTTTCGCCACTCTTGGTGCGATCCACACTCAAGGTCTGTGCCTTCATGTCATAAACCATTTCCACGCGTTCGCCCTTTTTGTTAGAAAGCACAAGGGTAGATTTTCCATTAGAAGTGGCTTTGAACTTAACCACTACCTCGTATACGCCTTTACCTGCATTGAAAGCCTTTGGTTGGGCTGCGGATGTTTTCAACACCACTTTACCACGCAATGCCATCAGTTCTTTAGAAGGAATGCGTCCTACATAAGTTTCTCCCTTGTACTCAAACAAATCCAAATCGCATGGGATGGCATTTGCTGAGCGATATTGCTTGGTCGGAACCTGATTGGCATACTGCCAGTTGCTCATCCATGCCATCAGTATATGGCGTCCATCGGGTACATTATCGAAGGTTACAGCTGCATAATGATCTTTGCCATAGTCCATCCATTTGGTTTCTGCGGGTTCATCTTCGCATGTAAACGTCTTTCCGTCAAAGTCGCCGATGAAATATTGTGTGGCACTACCTCCGAAAGGTCCTCCGGGATTGATGTTGCAGATGAGCATCCACTTTTCTTTATTGGTACCACGAACGGACAATTTCATCAGGTCGGGGCATTCCCACACGCCATCATGATTGCCGTATGTTTTACCAAAACTACTCTCGTATGTCCAGTCTTTGAGATTGGTCGAGCTAAAGAACTGCATCTCCTGTCCCACAGCCAATACCATCACCCAACGGTTGCTCTCACGATGCCAAATCACCTTTGGGTCGCGAAAATCGGGGACATTCGATGTCAGTATCGGGTTGCGGTCATACTTCTTGAACGTCTTACCATTGTCTGTGCTGTATGCCATGCTTTGTGTTTGGCTCTCCCCTGCAGAGGTATAGAATGCTACGATGGCACCTTTGCCGAAACCAGCTGTATTGTTATGGTCCACCACCGATGACCCACTGAATATCGTACCCAACGCATCGGGAGCAATCGCCACACCTTCATCCGTCCAATTGATGAGGTCACGACTGGTAGAATGTCTCCAAGTCATATTTTCCCATTGCGATCCGTATGGGTTGTATTGATAGTATAGATGATATACTCCGTCTTTATAGAACATACCATTGGGGTCGTTCATCCAGCCATATACCGGTGTATGGCGATAGAGGGGACGCCATTTTTCACGGTTAGTGGTGTCGAACGTGTCGGAAACTTTCATCAGCTTCCAACACGCATAGCCCTTCAATGCTCCGTGCGAGTGAATCTCGCCATTGGTATGGATGTCTAAACAGACAGGCTTACCTTGATAATCGGACAAGTCGACAGGCACATAATAGTCCACATTGCTTTGTGCCAGCTTCACATTGAGGGTTTTCACCACATTGTTATCCATCAAAATCTTTATATGACTTATCTCAGCTTTCTCCTCCACCGGCAACAACAAATACTTTCCTTGTTGCGTAATGGTTACAAGAGAATGATGGGCACTGAGGAAACGTATATCCTCATATCGCTGGCTATGAGCCGATAAGGTTCCTGCCAACATAAGACTTGCAACCATGCAGTATCTTCCCAAATTAAGTTTTACGTTATTCAATATCTTCATTTTCTTTGTTTTTTATTGTTCATTCTGTAATTACGCTATATTCCATGTAGCATGGATGCCCCATGTATTATTGAGAATTTTCTTGAGAATCATCTCTTAGCTTATCTCGACTTAAGATATTCTAAACTATTCTTTGCAAGTCTTAGGATATTCTCTTGATACTTATTATTGGTTGGGGTAGCACTCTTATCAGGAGTTCCATCAGCATTCTTCATGGAAAATTCGCATCCACCATTACCTACACAAATCACGGTTCCCATATAATCGGTATTTCCCTGACGGGCTTCCCATACATTGAGTTGTGAAACGTATGCTGTTTGTGAATCCCAAACACCAAGGGGATAAATGCCATAGGTTTCAGTCAAAACGCCATAAATATCTGCACTATTGTTTGCCAAACCTGTCAATTGAGCAGGAATGTTAAAGTAAAGACAATTATGGTCTTCTGTCCATCCCGGTCCTTTGAAATCAATTGCCTTCAATCCGTTGATTGTTCTCGTAGTCAAGCCGCTATAAATGGGATGAGTGGACATGTCTATGGTGGCACCACCCACATTCAGTTGAACAGCCATTGCCCAAGTATCGTTGTTGAGACCTCCTGCCGACATACCAAAGACATGGTCATTGCCTTTCATCATCGTCTTATCCATGCGTCCTAAATCACCGATATAGGGTGTGGCATGCCCCCATAAGAGCAGATTACCACCTGCCTTATACCATGCAGTGACAACAGGTGTAGCAGCTTGAACGGCAGACGGCATAGTCCATATATCATTGGTACTAACATTCTCCAAGTCGCGTATCCAGAAAAGAACACGGAAGGCTTCAAGATCTGATACTTGGCTAATGGTAGAGAAAGGAACAAAAACAGCCGTTGCATACTGGCTCTTGAGCCACAACCACGCTGAAACTTCGTCATCATCACCGTTTGCAATGAGATCTTCTGCGGTTTGATGAATGCTGAGGAATCCAATGGTTGTCTTGCCCACTTTGAGCATAGCACTGGTTGGAAGCGAACTTCCTTTGGCATTGATGGCTGTGAGGGTCACCGTCCATACCTCTCCATCCTTCACATCGGTTATCACATATTGAGTTACAGAACCTGCAAGACTCTCTGTGATGGTGCGAGTTCCATTAGTTGCAACAATATTGATGGTTTCGGCATCTGTCGTTGCATCCCACTCCACTTTGGCATCATAACCATTCAACTTATCTACCTGCGACATCTTGACACCTGCAATTTGAGTTGCTCCCTCACGGGTATAGGTTTTAACTATGCCGGGCGAGAAGTTGGTACCATCAGTCACCTTGAAGATATACGAATATTCGATGTTGGTGTTCACAGTTGAGTGAGTATAGGTATTGGTCGTTAGCAGCTCTGTTCCTGCCACGGTTCCGTTTGCCAAGATACGCACTTGCATCTGCTGTCCACTTGGCAATGCAGGCCATGTCCATATATAATTGTCACCAATGAGCTGTCCTGTTATATTCTCGGCATTCACACCTTGCAATATAGCTTCTGCTCTCTCAATATCTTTATCTTGACAAGCAGAGAAAGACAACAACATACATATTGCCATTAAAGCTGATAATATAGATTTCATTGTTTCATTCTTTAAATGTAAAACTTAATACTTGGCATTCTGGGTATAAAGCCCGGGAACATAGAACAATTGGTTGTAAGGTATAGGGAAGAACTCATTCTTACCTGCGGTGAAATGAGCGTCCTTGTAATATTGGGCATAAGTTTGTCCATCATAAACGCTTTTCGCCTCTTTTACAAAATAGTTGTTCAACGTTGTAGATGCGATGCCCCAACGACGAAGGTCGAAGAAACGGGTATGCTCCATAGCCATTTCAAGCCGGCGTTCCCAACGTAGGCAACGGCGAGCCGATTCCTTGGTCTGGAAATAAGTGTTGGTATAAAGAGCTATGTCGCAATGAGCGGCAGCATACGATATATGCTTATTTACGGAATTGGCTGCTCGTTGGCGAATATCGTTGATGATGGTCATCGCCTCTGACAATCTGTTAAGCTCTATCAGTGCTTCAGCACGCATCAACATAACATCCGTATAACGGAAAACATATTCGTTTACGGCAAAGGCTTGCCATGGACCATTGTACGTTTCACCTTTGCTACGCTGCGGAACCTCTTTCAAGGAGGTGTAATAACCATAGGTATTGGGAGTGCGAGAATTAGCAGTGGTCTGCGTATATGCCGCTTCATACTTATAGGGGAACGTAGGCATACCCACTGTATGGAAAAGTCTCGGATCCCACTTTTGGGTGGTTGGGACTCCATTGAGCGGATAAGCTATGCTGTTGTCGTAATCGTCGAACATGGGCAAACCATTCTCTGTCTTGAAGGCATTAACCAAGTCTTGTGAAGGTTTATGGAAATCCCATCCGCAAGACCACATTCCCCAACAGCCATTCAGCATGTTGGACCAGTTGGCACGACCATACTTGGTGTTGTCATCTTCATAATCAGACATCTGAATAGAGAAAATCGACTCTTTGCTATTCTTATAATCTTGCAAGAAGATGTCTCCAAAGTCTTCCAGATACCCATTTTGCGATTGAGCCACCACATCGGTATATTCGATTACCTTTTGCATATACTCATTGTTAATATGCGATACGCCCGTATTGCTTTCATACCCATCTCCCCATGCCAAGTCAAGATAACACTTTGCCAAATAAGATGCGGCAAGCAACTTGTTTACGCGTCCTCCATCGGTTTGCACGGCAGGCAATACATCATACGCTGTTTTAAAATCGGTAATAATTTTATCGTACAATTCCTGATAAGTAAACTCAGTATTCGTTACCTTCTCTTGCGTCTTATTCTTATACACCTCTTCGTCTATCCAAGGTACTTGTCGATACATCGTTATCAATTTGTAATAGAAATGAGCACGCAGAAGTTTTACTTCAGCAATGCGTTGTTCCTTAACCGTCGCACCCAACTTCGCATCACCATGTTGTTCCAAGGAAACCAATGCTCTATTACAACGTGAGATGGCTACATACAAATGATACCACAGTTCATCCAATCCTCCCATTGTGGAAGTAAGCGTACTGAAAACTTCTATTTGGTGATAGTCAGTATCTGTGGTTCCAGACCCTCCCTTAAGACAATCATCAGATGTCAAGTCGCCATAAGGCCAAAGATTGAAAGGGTAACTATACCAACAGTCGCCTAACATGGCATAAGCACTGGTCGTCATTTCTTCGGGATTAGAAAAGGCCTTCTCTTCATCCACAACAGCTGTCGGCTTATAATCCAGATAATCGTTACAACTGCTCATGGTAATCCCCAAAGCACAAGACAATACAATATATTTAATACGTTTCATGTTTCTTTTGTTTAATGTTATTGATTAGAAACCCACTTGCAAACCCAATGATAAGGATGAGGCGAGAGGATAGTTCCATTTAGGATTCTCAGGATCCGAACAAGTCAAACTACTACTCTTAATGGTCAATAGGTTTTGGCCGGAAAAATAGATACGGGCATTTGCTATCCTAAGTTTGGAGGTCAATGACTTAGGAAGACTATATCCTAATTGGAATGTACGCAATTTGAGGTAAGATCCATTCTCCACATAATAGGTAGAAGCACGCCCTTCATCGCCGGTATTGTTGGTGGTCAAGGCTGGAATGGTAGACGATGTATTGTCTGTCGTCCATGCATCCAACAAGCGACTACCCTTGTTAGACCCCGCATCCGTAATGCTCCAAAAGTCGGTCTGAAATTTCTGATCATTATATATGTCTTGATCATACACACCTTGCCAGAACATTGTCAAGTCAAAATTCTTATAATTTAGTGCAATATTTAATCCGTAAGAGAATGTTGGAACAGGATTGAAGATCCACGCTTGGTCATCCGAATTGATGATACCATTTCCGTCCAAATCTGCATATTTCAATCCGCCCATACGAGCATTGGCTTGTCCTGAAGCATAAGCTTCCGCTTGACTCTGATACAAGCCATCTACTACATACCCGACAATAGAGCCATAAGGCTTGCGTGCCTGCACAATAGTTTGCTTAGAGGTGTGTGCATACGAGCCTGTTGTGGTTTCGGGTAGGCTTGTTACTCTGTTGCGGAAGAAGTCGAGATTGGCATTGACATCGAAACCCAAACCTGAAGCTAATGTCTTGCGATAGCCAACAGTAAACTCCATACCCCAATTACGCAAGGAAGGGCCATTAGACCATGTTGCCCCGCCTTCTCCCATAACAGCTAAATAAGCAGGGTTAATCAACATATCGTCCACATCCTTGATATAGGCATCTATGGTACCATAGAGCGAACTGCCCAACAAGGTATAGTCCAAACCTATATTATACTGAGTAGCAGTTTCCCATTTCAAGTTCGGGTTTGCAGTTTGCGTAGCACGATAACCCGATGGGAAAGTGCCTGAACCTTGAAGATAGAGGTCATAAGCAGTAGAGGTGGTACGGTCAAGTCCGTAATCCACAACATAAAGTCCAAACTGTGCATTATTATCAATGGCTTGATTACCTGTCTTTCCCCACGACAATCTCAGTTTTAAGTCGTCAATCCATGGTTTCTTCAGCAACTCTGAAATTCTGAAACCTAACGATGCTGCGGGGAAGTTACCCCAACGATGATTCTTTCCAAAACGTGAAGACCCGTCATGACGCAATGTGAAAGAAGCTAAGATAAGGTCTTGATAGTTGTAATCCACTTTACCAAAGAAAGATGCCAATCGGTATCCAAACTTGGCACCCGAATTCTTTTGAGTTCCTGTTGCAGCATTAGGCCACATGTAATCTACATCTTCCAAGGCATAGCCTTCTGAATAAGCATTGAAGTCGACAATGCTTTGTTTATGAATTTCAGATCCCAACAAGAAGTTGAAATGGTGTACATCTTTTACATCCCAAAGATAATTCAAGGTGTTGGACCATGTATAATTCACATTGTTGGAATGTCCCAGCGAAGTTTTCGCAATATTGTTATTTACAATATCCGATGAAAATGTATGTGTCAACGCATTGATGAAAGATGTAGTGAAATCAAGACCGAAGTTGGACTTGAAAGCTAAGTTTTTCACCGGCTTTATCTCAATGTAGGCATTACCGAATATTCTCCAGAAATCCAGATGGTTATCTTTGTTGTGATATGCCTCTCTCAAGGGGTTTTGTCTATCGCTCATACCACCTACCGGACCGGCGAAAGTCATTCCATCCACCTCATAAACCGGTACGATGGGAGCCATCTTGAGAGCATTCTCCATAGGAGCGACATCCACCTGCTTGGTGTAGGTAAGCGTCACATTTTCCCCAACAGTAACATACTTGTTAAAATGGTAAGCAGAATTCATACGAGCCGAAATATTCTCAAAGTTCGTATACTTCAATATACCTTTGTTGTTCTTATAACCCAAGGAGAACATGGCTGAATGTTTATCGTTGGCATGAGAAAGAGAAACATTATAATTTTGAGAAATTCCTGTCTGAGAAATAGCATCTACCCAATCGGTATCAGAGAACATCATGGTCTTTTTACTATTGATAAAACCATCGTATGCACCGTTCACCACATAATTATTATATGTTTGGGTTGCAGGATTCCAAGCTTTTATGCCCACACCTGATGCCGCATTGAGGTTCAAGCCATAATTACTTGCGTATGCCACGGGATCCAAACCATCGTTCAAAGCAGCCTGTGCCATGGCAGTTGCATACTGCTCTGTATTAAGAAGCTTCATCTTCGATTGCGATGTATAAAACTGAGCAGTTACGTTAGCAGAGAAATCCACTTTCAACTTATCGCCTTTCTTACCCTGCTTGGTCGTAATAATAATCACACCATTAGCAGCACGCGAACCATAGATAGATGCCGAAGCGGCATCCTTCAAGACCTGCATGCTCTCGATATCGTTCGTGTTTAGAGAGTTGAGAGCATTGTTGGTTGGTACACCATCCACTATATACAAGGGGTCTTGTGAGGTATTGAACGAACCGATACCACGAATACGCACTGTTGCTGTACCACTGGGAGAGCCTGTGGTCGTAACCGTCATACCTGCTACTTTTCCTTGCAGCGACTTCATCGGGTCAGCATCCACGCCTGTTTTCAATGCATCGGTTTTAACAACCGACACAGAACCCGTCAAATCAGCCTTGCGTTGTGTGGTATAACCTGTCACCACCACCTCGTTGAGGTCTTGGGCATTTTCAGAGAGAGTGACACGCATGTTAGCCGTGGCTGCCACTTCCTGCGTTTTAAAACCAAGATAAGAAAAGGTCAACACCGCACCACTCTTCACTTGGAGTTTAAAGTTACCGTCAATGTCGGTAACAGTGCCGTTACTCGTTCCCTTCTCCATCACCGATGCACCAATGATGGGTTCACCATCGGTCGCTGAAATCACCTGTCCTTTTACGCTCACACCTTGTGCATACGCATGTAAAGAAAGGCAACTAACGAGGCACATCAAAAATAAAAATTTTAGATACTTCATGTCGTCGTTGTTGTTTAGATTGATTTATATCAATTGTCATTGTGCCGGCAAAGATATATCTTGCTTTGATTTCACACCGAAAAATATCGTTCAAAGAATAGCAAAAATCGTTCATACAACAAAAAAACACAGTAAATAAAGGTGTTTGGCAAGTGTTTGCATGCCACGTTCGGCTACAATGAACATCACATGATACAATAATACTTGGGGTGATTGTAAGGATTTCGTGATGGATTATTATCCTTTTAAAGCAAGAAAAATGTGATGTGGAAGGTAAAACAACAAGAAGAATGCAAGAAAAGGACAAGAAACGTTTAGAAAAATGTAATCTATGACTTACATCTATATTGCTTTTTTCCTTGTCATTTAGTCTATACAAATCAATAGGTGAGACTAAATTGGTGAGCAATTTAAACTATATTATCAACCAATTTAGCCTCAACTACTTTTTGAAACATTCTTCTCTTATTTTCTGTTCGATATGAAAACCGAGTTGAAAGAACACGCAGACATCGCAGTAGCGATGGCAAAACTCACAGAAAAGCAAGCAACAGCTTGTTCTGTAAGCAACAACACACACAAATTATCGAAACTAGTCTTCCATTATTATAATGGTCATTTCTTCTGCGTTATCTTGGCATCGCGACTGCGATGTTTGCGTAATAAGCTCCTGCCATAAAAATTCTGCGTCATCTGCGTTTTCGGCGAGAGTCTTTAATCCAAGTTTACTTGAGGTCTGTTTATTCGGCTTCATTTAAACGTTCTTTTCTCGTTCCTCAAAAAGTGCGTTTAACCGCCATGGCATAACCCAAGCAAACTTGACTCTGCTCATTCGGCTTCATTTAAACGTTCCGATAATTTGGAGCATTGCAGAGAAAAAAGTAAATTTACAATTCAATGAGAACAATATGGAACAAGACAGACCTATCATCAATTATCAAACTCAGGACGGACAGACTCAGATTGACGTAAAACTCAAAGATGAAACCGTGTGGCTGACAGCCAACCAAATGGCAACACTCTTCGGAAGAGATGAGAAGACCATCCGCAAGCATGTTAATAATGTGTTCGGGGA
>JALEWR010000137.1 GCA_022783515.1 Prevotella sp. | reverse complement strand
AATTAATAACTTTAAATAATAAAATTATGTTGATTACAACTTTATTAGCAGCAGAAGGATTAGCACAATTAGGTTGCGGACTTGGTGCAGGTATTGCAACTATTGGTGCAGGTTTGGGTATTGGAAAGATTGGCGGAAGTGCAATGGATGCAATTGCACGTCAGCCAGAAGCCGCAGGAAAAATACAATCAGGTATGATTTTGACAGCAGCTTTCGTTGAAGGATGTGCTCTTTTTGCTATTGCTGCATGTGCATTCCTTATCAAATAAAAGTTTAAATGAATAGTTCACCATCAATATTAACGCCTGATTTAGGACTCTTGTTCTGGACATTAGCGGCGTTCTTGGTGGTATTCGGAGTTCTTGCTTGCTTCGTCTTTCCGCTTATTATCACATTAGTTAATGAGCGTAAGAATTATATTGATGAAAGTCTACGCAAGGCAAACGAAGCCTCAGAACGTCTTGAGAATATCAAACAAGAAGCTGAAAAAATCATGCAAGAGGCACGAGAGAAGCAGTCGCTTTTACTAAAAGAGGCTGCCGAAACTCGTGATGCAATCATTAATAAAGCACGAGAGGCTGCACAAGAAGAAAGTGGACGCCTCTTGTCTGATGCAAAAAAACAAATCGAACAAGAAAAAGATAAGGCCATACGCGATGTTCGTACACAAGTGGCAGAGTTAAGTGTGCAGGTGGCAGAGAAAGTTCTTCGCACCCAGCTATCTTCAGACGAGGCACAGATGCGTGTTATCAACAACTTGTTAGATGAGGTTTCTGCACAGTATAGTAAAGATTAATTTATCGTAAGTTTATGGATTTAGGAGTAATATCAGTTCGATATGCCAGAGCATTATTGAAATGTGCAACACTTGAGGAGCACGAACATGCCATTTATGAAGATATGACATGTTTGTCAAAGTGCTATATTGACGTACCCGAACTGAGCGTTACAATAGTTAATCCAATGCTTTCTCAGGAGAATAAGCAAAAGGTATTGGAGTCGGCTTGTGGAGAGCATATTCACTCTCTTACAAAAAAGTTCATTTCATTGGTTATTAAAGAGAAGAGAGAGAACGTGATGCAGCTGATGGCAGCTTCTTATATCACTCTCTATCGTGAAAAGAATAAGATTATCAGTGGTCAACTCATCACAGCCAAAGCAGTTGATGCTACAACAGAAGCCAAGATGAAAAAACTGATAGAAGACAAAACACAAGCCACTGTAGAGTTTAATACTCAAGTGGATCCTGAAATTATTGGAGGCTTTATACTGGAATACGACACCTACAGAATGGATGCCAGTGTAAAAACCAAACTTCGTACAATCCTAACAGAATTTAAAAAGTAAATAGAAATGTCTGATAAAATTAAGCCAAGCGAAGTGTCTGAAGTTCTGCTTCAGCAATTAAGACAAATTACCGATGACACACATTTTGATGAGGTAGGAACCGTTCTAAGCATTGGAGATGGTGTTGCTCGTGTGTATGGTTTGAGAAATGCAGAAGCTAGTGAATTGCTTGAATTTGAGAATGGAGTAATGGCCATTGTCATGAACTTGGAAGAAGACAACGTTGGTTGTGTGCTTTTAGGCTCGTCTGTTGGGATTAAAGAAGGTCAGTTGGTAAAACGTACCCATCGCATTGCTAGCATTCGAGTGAACGAAAACATGCTCGGGCGCGTTATCAATCCTTTAGGTGAAGCCATCGATGGTAAAGGAGAACTTGATTTAACGGAGTCTTTTGAAATGCCATTGGATCGTAAAGCTCCCGGTGTTATCTTCCGTCAGCCGGTAAAAGAACCTCTACAAACTGGTTTAAAGGCTGTAGACTCGATGATTCCCATTGGTCGTGGTCAGCGTGAGTTGATTATTGGAGATAAGCAAACCGGTAAAACAGCCATTGCTCTTGACACCATCATCAATCAAAAAAGCTTTTATGATGCAGGCCAACCTGTTTATTGTATCTATGTAGCCATTGGTCAAAAAGCGTCTACTGTAGCTACTCTGGTACAAACATTGAAGGAAAAAGGTGCTTTAGATTATACCATCGTTGTGGCTGCTACGGCTGCAGACCCTGCTGCAATGCAGTATTATGCTCCTTTTGCCGGTGCTGCCATTGGCGAGTTTTTCAGAGATAGAGGCAAGCATGCTTTAGTTGTATATGATGACTTATCAAAACAAGCCGTAGCATATCGCGAAATTTCATTGATTCTTCGTCGTCCCTCAGGACGTGAAGCATATCCTGGTGATGTGTTCTATCTACACAGTCGTTTATTAGAAAGAGCCGCTAGAATTAATGACCAACAGGAGGTCGCTGAGCAAATGAACGACTTACCCCAATGTTTGAAAGGAGAGGTGAAAGGTGGTGGTTCGTTAACAGCCTTACCTATCATTGAAACGCAGGCAGGAGACGTTTCGGCTTACATTCCTACAAACGTAATTTCCATTACCGACGGACAGATTTATTTGGAATCTAACCTCTTTAACCAAGGTTTCCGCCCTGCTATCAACGTGGGTATTTCGGTAAGTCGTGTAGGTGGTTCTGCCCAAGTAAAGAGTATGAAAAAGGTGGCAGGTACACTCAAAATCGATATGGCACAGTATCGTGAGTTGGAAGCCTTCTCTAAGTTCTCAAGCGATATGGATGCCGTAACTGCAATGACTTTGGATAAAGGACGTAAGAATAACCAATTACTGATACAACAACAATATAGTCCGATGCCTGTGGGCGAGCAGATTGCCATCTTGTATTGTGGTACCAAAGGATTGTTACACAATGTACCTGTAGATAAAGTAAGAGAGTGTCAGGATACCTTCTTAGACGCATTACGCGGAAAAGAACCCGAACTAATCAAATCATTATCAGAAGGTATCATCAACGATGAAATTACCCAAAAACTTGAAGAACTGATAGCAAACATTGCAGGGCAATACAAAGATTAAAACAGCTTATGGCTTCTTTAAAAGAAATTAAGAGTAGGATAGAGTCGGTCAATAACACTCGTAAGATTACGAGTGCAATGAAAATGGTTGCTTCATCCAAGCTTCATCATGCACAGATAATGATTGAAAATATGCTTCCATACGAAAATCTATTGGAGCATATTCTCAAAAGCTTCTTGGCTTCTATACCTGATGCACAAACTCCCTTTGATGTAGAGCGAAAAGAAATCAAGAAAGTTGCCTTGGTTGTCTTTGCTAGCAATAGTAGTCTATGTGGTGCTTTTAATGTCAATGTAACGAAAATGTTACAGCAGGTTGTGACAGAGTATCGCTCAATGAATGTCGAAGATATAGTAGTATATCCTCTTGGTAAGAAGATTGAAGACCAAGCCATCAAGATGGGATTAAAAACCGTGGGCAACTTTGCTCATCTTACTGATAATCCTGACGCTGGTCAGTGTGGGGAGATAGCGATGGAACTTGCTCATCAATTTGCACATTCTGAGGTAGATAAAGTGGAACTGATTTATCATCATTTCAAAAGCATAGGGTCTCAAATTCTCACTCGCAGGACATTTCTACCTATAGACTTGTCTACAGAAGTAGGAAAAGATAACGACAGAGATTTAAGCTCTATGGTTATCACAGCAAAGGCCCAAGAGTATCTTCGCAAAAAGCAAATGGCAAATGAGCAAAAGCAAGTAGAAGCCAAGCCGCTCAATGACAACTTCATTGTAGAACCAAGTTTAGAAGAAGTGCTAAAACAGTTGGTTCCCAAGCAACTTAAATTGATGGTTTATACCGCTTTATTGGATAGTAACGCCAGTGAACATGCCGCTCGTATGGTTGCTATGCAGACAGCGACAGATAACGCAGATGAATTGCTTAAAGCACTAAACCTGCAATATAACAAGAGTCGCCAAC
>JALEWR010000024.1 GCA_022783515.1 Prevotella sp. | reverse complement strand
GGAACGACAGATGACTGACGGACAAAATGTGGTGTTCGACGTTGACGTAAAAGGAGGTTGCAACATCAAAAACTTCTTTGGCAATCGTGCGTTGAGCATCTTTATCCAACCGCCTTCTATCGAAGAGTTGCGTCGCCGACTAACAGGACGTGGCACAGATGCCGCCGACGTGATTGAAGACCGCATCGCCAGAGCCGAGTTTGAACTATCGTTTGCCGACAAATTCGACGTGGTTATCGTCAACGATGATCTCGAACGAGCCAAGCAAGACACGCTCGCTACCATACAAAACTATCTCAAACTCTAAGTTCATGGCACGCATCGGCATCTATGGTGGCAGCTTTAACCCCATTCATCGAGGACACATCGCTTTAGCAAAACTATTTTTGCAGGCGATGAATCTTGATGACGTGTGGATCCTTGTATCGCCTCAAAACCCTTTTAAACAATATGCCGGCGATATGCTTAGCGACGAAAGGCGTTTGGAACTGGTGCAGTTGGCCATTGCCAACGAACCACATCTCATCGCCACCGACTACGAATTGAAACTTCCCACTCCGTCTTATACCTGGCGAACGTTGCAAGCTCTCTCACGAGATTATCCCTCTACCGAGTTTGTTCTACTCATCGGAGCCGACAACTGGCTGTCGTTCGACCGATGGTATCATGGTCAAGACATCATCGACCACTACCCCATCGCCATTCATCCACGTCGCCATTACCCTATCGACGCCACCACTCTCCCACCCACCGTTACCCTCCTCGACACGCCTCTCTACGACATCAGCAGCACTGAGATTCGTTCTCGCGTCCATCAAGGATTGCCCATCGACGACATGGTGTCTGAAGAGATTGCACCGTTGGTCATCAAGTATTATACAAAATCCTGATTCCAGATGATTCCAAAGACAAAAATTCAACTGCTCTTGCTTTTGCTTGCATATACCCTGACAGGCTTGGCACAAACTTCCCAACAAACATATAAAGAAGCGTACGACTTGAATTTCACCATGGCATATACCCCCAACATCGTATATCCGTGGCTCGAAAATGCGGCATATGCCAATTCTGCCGAATCGGTATTTTTGGAAGAGGCTCATCGCACCTTCTTTGCCAAAGCCTATTATACAGATGCACCGTTGAGCGATAGGTTGCAAACCGAATTAGAACAACGCATCATCTTACCCTCCGCCAAAGGCAAAGAGGCGGTTATCCATCTGGAAACAAAGGGGTACAACATACGTCAGGCCACCATGACAATACAGGTTCTCAACGCACAAGAACAGGTATTGAGAACCGAAGTCTGCACTTTCAGCGTCGATACGACGCTGACGCGTGCCTCTAAAAACATTGATATCAGCAGTGCAGAGATGCTTAACATACAGATAAACGCTGTAGGCAAGAATCTTCAAGAGGCCTTCTTGGCGTTCTCTGCGTTGGATATCATCATCGACGGTCAATCTATCCGCCAGTTGCCTATCCGTCAGCCATCACCCATACACCTCAACCGTGCAAACATCCACACCCCCATCAACCTACAAACAACCCGACCATGGAGTAGGTTGCAAGCACTTAAGAATAAAAAAATCATTGGTTTGGGTGAATCGATACATGGCAACACAAGCCTACAAAACATGGCATACGACTATATCCTGCATGCGGTAGAAAATCAAAATGCCCGACTGATATTGCTCGAAATGCCTTTTGAACGTGCCTTGGCATATAACAGATATATACAAGACGAACGATACCGGCTCGACTCTTCTTTCGTCCAAGCCTATCCTTCGGTCAGTTTTCTCAATCGTCTGCGTTCTTTCAATCGCAACCGACCTGCCAAAAACAAGGTGAAAATCTATGGCATGGACTATAACTATATGCTGACCAAGCAGCAAAACACTGCTATGGATATCTTCGATTTTATTGCCACAATCAACCCAAAGGCAGAAAATCAACACCTCAACCAACTCCTTGTGCTACTCACTCAAGAGGACAAGCGGCTTGCCACTCAATTTATTCAGACCCATCAACAGCAGCTCACTCCGGTCCTTAGCACAGAAGAGCAAGCGAGCATTGCACATATCCTGCAACTCTCGACCGATATGGGAGCATCACTTGTGAAGCGTTTCCAACTGCGAGATTCGGTGATGTATGCCAACGCCCACTTCCTTATAGACAATTATGCCAAAGAACCGACCACACAAGTGGTGGTCTATGGTCATGGCGTGCATATCAATACGTCGTCCACCTATCCTGCTGTTGCCACCACACCCTTAGGCGGCTATATGCATCAGACATACGGCCAGAGCTATCACCCCTTAACCCTACTTGTGGGAGAAGGCAGCACCACGGCATACAATGAGGAAATGCAGATGGTAGAAGCACCCTTGACGGCATCGCCCGCAGGAAGCATAGAAGACGTCCTGAAGCAGATTTCAGTTCCGGCTTTCTACCTCCCCTTCACACCCGAATTTAACCGGATTGCCCTCACCCGTTTCAAAGGCAGCAGTCATATCCACCAAGAGTTCTACCCTTTCAATCTCTATCAACGTTTCAAAGGTGCATTCTTTATTCGCCGGTCCGCAAAAGACAATACCGAGAAACAAGTGGTCAATACAACACAACCCTCACAACAGTTTGCTAAAAAGCTGAAACAAAGACAGGAGATTTTAAGATTGGTGAGAGAGAAGAAATAGAGAATGGGGCATCACTTGCCCCATTTCTTTTTCTCGCTTCCGATTGGTCAATTTCTACAATTGCAGTTATCTTTCTTGACAACACCAACTTTCATTCTACAAAAAACAAGTGCGGGTTAAGCAAGAAAAATGCGGTAATTAATTTTTTCGTTCATCCTTCACACACATCTTTCATCCTCTTATTTTGCAAAAGCATAACTTTGACAAGACAAAAGGATAACTTTTAGAGGACGAAAGCATAGCTTTGACAAGGCAAAAGGATAGCTTTTAGAGGACAAAAGGATAGCTTTTAGGATGCAAAAGCATGTCTTTTGCATCCTGAAACGATATGTTTGACAAGTAGAAAAGCATGCTTTTAGGAAATGACATCAATCTCCCTTTTTCTAAAGCCCATATAATCAGCAGATTACAGAACCAACGTTTTTGTGCAGCCAGATGAGCAGAACCAAGCTTGCTTGAGTTATGCCATGGCGGTTAAACGCACTTTTTGAGGAACGAGAAAAGAACCTTTTTGGGGTAGAATCATAAAGGCTTATAGTGAGTTGATGGGATTGAAGATGCTACAAAATGGGCATCGCTGTTTGAAAGAAACGACAGAATCGCTCGTCAAAACCATGATATGCGATATTTCCTATGCCTGCAGCCGTCTTTCCCAAAAGCTTTTATTCTATACTTACCATCTTTACATCATCCAGCTCGTCCATATATTCGAGCAATCTGTTATTTTTCTCTCCTCTTTTCATTTTGATGCCCATATGCACCTCATATATTTCTCCCTTAGAGGTGCGGCGTTCTCTCATCTCGTAGGCAATTATTTCCACACCGTCGTTTTTAATCACATCTACAATACGCTTGGCACCATCGCGAGTAGGGGAGGAGAATGTCAGTTGCAACCTGCTTGTTCCTATTGTCGGCAGCAACCTGTTGAGTACCTCTAAGCCTAAGAGAATAAGGAGGGTAACCCCTAAAGCGTAGGCATACATACCCACACCACAAGCCATACCGATGGCTGCAGTCACCCATAAACCGGCTGCTGTGGTGAGTCCGCGAACGGCATTTTTCTGCAAGACGATAAGTCCGGCACCTAAAAAGCCGATACCCGACACAATCTGTGCTGCCACACGAGAGCTGTCTTTTACCTGGTCGTCAAAGCCATACTGTGAGATGATGGTAAAGAGAGCGGCTCCTACTGCTACCAAAAAGTGGGTGCGAAAACCTGCATCCTTCGACCGATATTCGCGTTCTAAGCCGATAACGCCGCCCAGCAAAAGAGCAACGACCAGCCGAAACATATTTTCTATAAAAAGATTCTCAAACATAAGCTATATAAGTAAGAAAAGAAGTCTCCCCGAGCCATTGCTTTGCTGTGCGGCGATAGCCTATTTCCTTGCTGTTAAAACAACGGCAGGACTACCGGCCACCAAAGAGGGGAGAACGAAAAGTATAATTAATTGTCTGTTGAAATTTCAAAATTACATATCCCTAAAAAGGGTCATTTCTATAATAATCGTTCGAGCGACCTATCAACAATAAAAGGATTATCGCCCAAAAGGGGGTTACAAAGAAGCTCAAAATAACCCATGCAGGCACATTTCTACCCCGGTTTCGAGCCATTTTCCCTACCAAATAAAAAAATGAAAAGACAAAAGCGAGTACTGCCAGCATGAAAAAGATCCGGATAGGAGATTCGTATAGCGAAGGTTCTTCAAAGGATGATAGTGCTTTCTTTTTATGCACCATTCCATTGTCGCTGATGGAAGCATCTTCGTCTTTGGTTTCTCTCTTGTACCAATTATAGTCTTTCAGCTCATAGTTAACTTTAAAGCGAGGTTGATCCAATCGATTAGGCGTTTTATAATAGTGATAATGACGCTCACGCTCATAAGCAGCGATATTCACTTTCTTTGTCATTCCCGGCTCAACTTCCACGTTCACCGAGAACGTCTCGTAATCGAGCTGCCTATTATTCATGTCCAAATAGGTAAGCCTAAATTTCACCTGTCTAATAACTTCTTGCGTATTATTCTGCAAAGCGATTGTTCCTTCAGAGTCCAACCAACTTTGCTCATACGCCGCCATTGTAACGGCTTTCAAACTGTCTTTACTCAATGCCCATACCGATAAAGGCAAAAAGCAAATTAAAGCAATGACTGTCCTTTTCATATAATGCGTAGTTTTTGGTTTTCCTATTCTCACTCTCCCACCAACTCTTTCGCCACTTGGCACAATTCTTCGTACCATGCCTCTCCAAATCGCTTGATAAGGGGGGCTTTTAGGAAACGATAGACGGGGAGGTTGAGTTCTTGACCTTTTTTTACGGCGGGTTTACAGATTGCCCAACGATGATAATTCAAGCCGACAAGTCCGCCCGAGAATGTTTTTTCGCGGATGGGGTATAAGGCACACGACATGGGTTTGACGAATCGGCTTTGTTCGCGGCGATGGGCTTTTTCCAACGCACATAGACACATTCCGCCCTCGTAGCAAGTAAACACACAGTCTTTACCGGCCACAATGCTCGTCACCATGTCGCCCTCGCGGTCGCTATATGCCACACCTTGACGGTCGATAACCGATTGGGCTGTGGCAGACAAATCGTCCCACACAGTGTCCAACACGTTTTCTATCTCTGCAATTTCGTCTATCGACACCGGAGCACCTGCGTCGCCCTCGATGCAACAGGCTCCGTGGCAGGCGTCGAGGTTGCAACAAAATTTTTCCGTTAGTATATCCGATGAGATGAGTACATCGCCCACCTGCAGTATTGGAGGTATTTTTTCGTTCATATTTACCAATTAATTGTCGCTTGTCCATGCTCTGCAAGATAGGCATTGGCACGCGAAAAATGATGATTGCCAAACCAACCGCCACGGTTGGCTGACAAAGGAGAAGGGTGTACCGACTCAAGAACAAGGTGTTTCCCGGTGTCGACCAACGCCTTTTTGCTACGGGCATAGCTGCCCCAAAGAATAAAGACCACATGCTCTC
>JALEWR010000003.1 GCA_022783515.1 Prevotella sp. | reverse complement strand
GTGTTTACTCCAAACCCAACCTTCCTTCATAGCAAAGATAACACTTTTCACTCTGGTAAGCCAAAATTACCGAAAGAATTAATCAAATCATTGGTAAAAAGGTACAGCACGAACAAACAGGCCAAGGATTTTAACACATGGAGCCACCTTGCACTTCTTAGTAGAACTTGTTACCAAGAAAAAAAACTTAACTTTTCAACACCAAACAAGAGTTGTACAATCTTCTCATATAAATTTGTACTTGTTATTGAGATCTACCTTGTGAGTAAGATATTCTGCCAATTTGCGACTGTTTTTCTCTTCGTGAGGTAAGCTACGACTTGTCGGGAGTATCTGTCCCAATCATTTCTTGACAATCAAGATAAGTCTTGAACTGAGGAGAACGAAGCTTTGAGCGATAGGAATTAAGCAAAAAGTGTTTCATTCGGACAAAAAGAATAGGCCGAAGACTATCTACCTCTCTGATGCCTTCCTTATTATTCCAAAGCCACACAAAAGTATCTTCTACCAATTCCTGCGTTGCTTCCCGCGATTGAGAATAACGCAAGCCAAAGGCATAGAGGCGTGCAGCATAGAGGTCATATAGCTTTTTGAAAGCATATTTTGACCCTTCCCTTAATTCTGCAATAAGTAACGTTTCGTCTGTCATTAATGAAAAAACACTAAGAAGATGAGAGAAAGTCAGATATGATGTAAAAGGAGATAGAAAAAGTAAAAAACAATATAAGTTGGAAATAATATTGTGTAGCACTCACCTTATACTACACCAATTTCACCTATAGAAGTTAAAAGAACCATTATCACCAATTGTCCCAATTACTCTCAGCTTCTACCTTCACTTCTATATCATCGACCAAAGAGGGAAAGAAGTCTATACCTGTTATTTCTTCCACTTCATCTACCGTAGATAGATAATGAGACATGGGACGGCTACCATCTTCGTTTTCATAAACAAAAGCCAACGCTTGTGGATTATCGCCCATTCGCAAGACTACCTTAAAGAAAGCAGATGGAACAACCACCCTATTACGCCCTATCATCTTATAAGGGGGATTACCTACTATCGGTCCTGTAACGATATAAACACTGCCATACCGCTTTGCCCAAGTTCGACACTTCACCTCCAATTCGTTCCAGTCGCCTGTATTCAACTGATGACTTTGTGGACAAATATTCGTGAACAGGAAAGATTCTTCCTGTGCCTGCCTATTCCATTTGTTATCGCCTGAAGGACAAAGATGCCCTCTATCATAGCCACTGCGTGCATAATCCCAATCCACGGCTCGTGGTGTCGGCACATCATAATCTTCTTGAAACTTGATGCCTGCACGCTTATAAGGCCCAGTCGTTTCATCGGCATCCAAACGCCATGCCACCCAATTGGGTATCCGCCATGTCGCATTATAAGAAGATGTATAAGCCAAACGCTTCAATATCTGTTCATCGCGTTGTGTCAGAGGAGCTGGTGTTTCCAATCCATCATCAGCCGACACGTTCTTGGAACCCTCCATTCTCTTTCTATCTTCTTTCTCTACCGACGCTTTTTCACTACCGGTAGCCTCTTCCGAAGCTCCTTCATACTCTCTAATACCTCCCATCAACTTACCTTGAGGACGGTCGGACAATCTACAACTTGCCGACAGCAATATGGCTGACAGCAAGAACAATGTTGCTATTTGATGCTTCATGACAGACAAAGATAACGATTTTCTCGTTCATGACGAAAAAAGTTTGGAATTAGTGAGTTTTTAAATCCGTGATAGGCATTGTAAGTTTGAAGGTGGCAGACTGTTATGGTAAAATCCAATTGGTAAAAAGTACTACGCACACAATCAAGCCCTGCCAACTTCTACAAAGAGTATTTGGCAGGGCTTAGTATTATTCATTTAACTTCAAAAACAACGATGTTAAAACTCATCATTAGCATAGAGGAAATCGAAATAGCACTGTTTCCATTCAAAGAGTTCTTCGGGTTTGAAGAAGCGTGCTAACTCTACGGCTGCCGTCTCTGCACTATCGCTCGCATGAACGATGTTCTCTTGAAAGCTCACGCAGAGGTCTCCACGGAGTGTACCGGGTTCGGCATGGCGACCATTGGTAATTCCCGTAAACTTTCTCACTGCATCAATGGCATCCACACCTTCCAAGCACATTGCAACTACAGGGGCTGTCATCATTGCATCCTTCACACGTTGAAAGAATGGTTTCTCTGACAAATGGGCATAATGCTCACTCAAGAGAGCATCGTCGAGCATCATCATCTTCATGCCACACAAGTGGAAGCCTTTTTGTTCAAAGCGTTTAATCACTTCTCCCACTAAACCACGTTGAAGCGTACAAGGCTTCAACAATACAAGCGTTTTCTCTATCATATCCTTATAAGAATTAGGTTTCTACAACAAAGATAGACATTTGATTTTATTCGTGCAAACAGTTGGCCTAATTGTTTCGCCCATCCATTTATTGCAAAAATAAAGAACAAAGCTTACTATATAAAAATGAACGGAGTCCACACAACCTTTCGCAAAATTGCTTCTGCAGATTTCTTTCTATTCAAGATACACTTGAGCTACAAACAGAAAAAGTTTTTCAGCAATACCCAGTCAACTTGGGTTGCTTACTTGTTGCTTTTTGGATTACTTGTAAAATAGAGATAGAAAATATTGCATACGAAAATAGCGAAAGTTCTTTATTATAAAGACTTCCGCTATTTTCTTGTTGGGTGACTAGTGGGATTCGAACCCACGACATTCAGAACCACAATCTGA
>JALEWR010000232.1 GCA_022783515.1 Prevotella sp. | reverse complement strand
CTGTTTCATTGGCGTCTTTTTCACCTTGCAGACCATATATATATGCACCTGTGGGGAAATCTGGAGCTTTGATATATTCCATCAAGCCTTCGGTGTCAATATCTGGATTATCGATATATGCACAACAGCCATCCAACACCTCATTCAAGTTATGTGTAGGCATATTGGTTGCCATACCCACAGCAATGCCATTACCACCATTAACCAAGAGATTAGGAATCTTTGTAGGCATAACAGTTGGCTCATCCAACGATTCGTCAAAGTTCTTTGCCATATCCACGGTTTCCTTTTCAAGGTCATCCATGATATGTTCACCAATCTTTGACAGACGGCACTCGGTATAACGCATCGCAGCCGCCGAGTCGCCATCCACACTACCAAAGTTACCTTGACCATCTACCAATGTATATCGCATATTCCAACTTTGTGCCAAACGCACCAAAGCACCATACACTGAAGAGTCGCCATGTGGGTGATACTTTCCTAACACATCACCAACAACACGGGCACATTTCTTGTAGGGTTTATCGCAGGTATTGCCCAAGCCTAACATTCCATAGAGAATACGGCGGTGTACGGGTTTAAAGCCATCACGCACATCGGGCAATGCTCTCGCTACAATTACCGACATACTATAGTCAATATAAGAAGACTTCATTTCTTCTTCAATATTGATTTTGATAATTCTGTCTTGATCAATCGTCTGATTTTCTTCCATTCAATCTTTATAATTTTATTTCAAATTGGCTGTAATGCCATTTATTTTCGATATACGCGATTGGCGTACCTTTTTTCAATGGGTAAAATTACTATTATTTTTCTGTTTAGCGAAACTTTTATAACAAAAATAAATGCTTACAGGCTTTGTATGACGCTTTATTAATGCCCAAGAATACAACAGAATGAATTATTCTCTTTGTTTGCGATAGAATATAATGAACGACTATAGACAATAGTAATAATACCAATAAGTATTGCCATAAACATCTCTCAAACAATTGTTTCTCAACATAGGATGAGTATACTTTGATTTCAAACTCTGAAAATCTTCATAATCGGTATCTAAGACATTGTTCTTAAATGAAACCTTGGGCTGACTTGTCAAATGATTATACAAAATCAAAGCTTCACTATAATGCTTTGGAAGGCGTTGCGATGTAAGACCATACTGGTCAATTGTTGCTACAAAGGCTGCCAAATCTTTATTCATTAAAAACTTAGCGAGTTGTATATTGAGATAAGCATTATTCAATATACTTGTACGAGAGACCATGCCCTTATTCTGCTCATACTGATATAACAGTTTTTTTTCTTTCTCCAAATAGTGTTGAATAAAAGAGGAAGGAAGAATAAAAGCTGAAGCCTTATTGTCTATCGTCTTGATGATATCTGCAAAGGGCGCAATGGGATAATCAAAAAGCCTCTCTCCCAGCTTTCCTTCTTGCAACAGAGAATAAACACGAAGTGCCAACAAAGTCGAATCGTTAGAAAGAGAACGCTTGCCCACAGATAAAGCTTTGTCGTATTCGCCTTGCAGAATGTGCCGCTCCATCCTAAGACTATACATCGTAGTATCTTTTGTATTTGCCACCACACAAACAGTAAACATATAAGCTCCCATCAGCAATAAGGTTTTATAATGCTGATAATATGTCATTACAACAATTGATTTATCATCTTCTTTATTCTTCTCTTTTTTTACATATACTAAATAATGCCCTATAAGAAAGATACTTATACCGAATCGACTCTCTAAATCCAGCACAAAAAGAGAAAAATTGCTCAAAACGATTAATGTCAACAGCGATGGAATAAAGCTCAAAAACAAATGTTTATCCTTCCCTTGGAACCTCTTTTTGTACATCTGTCGTTGTAAGAATACAAGTAAGAGGGTAATCAACAAAGCCCATACTCCATCAGCATAAGTCCAAGACACCCCCAATAACTTATAGATAGCTGCTGCCCAAATATCGTTTTGATAAAAGCAACAGTAACAAAAGCTAAACACAGCAAATATCAAGGCACAAAAATTATCAAATGTACCTATTCTATTCAATATGCCTTGTTGTAATCTTAGATTATTCATTCTTTGAGTTTGCGTAATACCATCGCCGATCGAGCAGGTACATATAACTTGAGCCACTCTTTATCATCTTTGGCATATAAAGCATCATAATTAGTCAAATGAGTAACGCTATCATCATTTAGTCCATTACCACCAAATGCCTTGTCGTCGGTATTCAACACAACCTTATAAGACCCCTTGGGCGTGAGTAGACCGTAACCAACAAATGAACTTACGGGATTGAAGTTGAACACAAATAGTAGATCGCCTCGCATAAAAGCCAAAATCTGATCTCCGTCGTTATGCCAAATTTCTACGATTGGAGTATTATTCAAACCCTTTTCTGACTTAATGATGCTAAGCATTGCTTGATCAAAATCCCCGAGATAATGATAATCTAACTCTTTATTATCCACTAAATTCCACTGGCGGCGTGCATACCTATAGCTCCAACCATTGCCTTCGCGTGGAAAGTCTATCCATTCTGGATGCCCAAACTCGTTGCCCATAAAGTTTAAATAACCACCATTGATTGTTGCCAATGTTACCAATCTAATCATTTTGTGCAGAGCAATACCGCGATAAGCCACATCATTCTCATCGCCTTTCTTGAAATGCCAATACATATCAGCATCAATCAAACGAAAAATAATGGTTTTATCTCCCACCAAAGCTTGGTCATGGCTTTCACAATAAGAAATGGTTTTCTCATCAGCACGGCGATTTGTCACTTCCCAAAGTATAGAACTTGGTTTCCAATCCTCGTCTCGTTTTTCCTTAATGGTTTTTATCCAATAGTCGGGAATGTTCATTGCCATGCGATAGTCAAAACCATAACCGCCATGTTCTATTTTAGCTGCTAGTCCTGGCATGCCACTTACTTCTTCGGCAATAGTGATAGCATGAGGATTAATTTGATGTATCAGTCGATTGGCAAGTGTCAGATAGCATATAGCATTATCGTCTTGAAAGCCATTATAATAGTCACTGTAATCGCAAAATGCTTCTCCCAGTCCATGATTATAATAGAGCATAGAGGTTACACCATCAAATCTGAATCCATCAAAATGATAATCTTCCATCCAATATTTGCAGTTGGATAAGAGGAAATGTACTACCTCATCTTTACCATAATCAAAACATAATGAATCCCAGGCTGGATGTTCATGGCGGTCGCCTGCATAAAAATATTGATTAGGGTCACCTGCTAAATTGCCCAAGCCTTCCACTTCATTTTTAACGGCATGCGAATGTACAATATCCATGATAACAGCTATACCATGCTGATGTGCCGTATCAATGAGCGACTTCAATTCTTCGGGTGTACCAAAACGAGAGGATGGAGCAAAAAACGAGCTGACATGATAGCCAAAACTACCATAATAGGGATGCTCTTGTATTGCCATGATTTGTATGCAGTTATAGCCTGCTTCAATCACACGAGGCAATACATTTTTTTTAAACTCGGTATAAGTTCCCACTTTCTCTGCATCTTGCCCCATACCAATGTGGCATTCATAAATAAGAAGTGGATTAGTCGTTGGTTTAAACTTTTTCTTGCTCCATACAAATTGGACTTCCGGTTGCCACACTTGGGCAGAAAAGATAGCAGTTTTCTCATCTTGCACCACGCGTCTGCACCAAGCCGGAATACGTTCGCCCATGCCTCCATCCCAATAAACGTGCATTTTATAGAGGTCTGTATGCTTGATGGCATGTGCAGGAAGGTGTAGTTCCCAAACACCATTCTTGTCTATTAATTTAGCTGAATATGCTTCTGATTCTTTCCAATCATTAAAGTCGCCAACTAAGAATATAGCGGTTGCATGTGGAGCCCATTCTCTGAAAACCCATCCATCATTAGTTATATGTAGCCCAAAATATTGATGACCATTGGCGAAATCTACCAATGACATTTGTCCATTCTGTGTCAGTTGCTTTTCTTTCCACAAAAAATGATTATAACGCCCGTTGATAGCTTCTTCATAAGGTTCCAGATAGGGATCATTTTTTATCAATCTGAGCTTGGCTGAAGTCTTCAACTTGGTGGTACGAGATACTTTCTTTACAGCTGTTTCCTTACTCACATTATTCTTTTTTGCCATAATCATCAATATTAAGATAATAATAAGTTCTAACTATCGTGATGCTTTTACTTTAAATATAGCTTTCTTCATTCTCTCGCTATTTGCGATACAAGGTGCATGAGCATCTTGGGGAAAGAAGATAAGGAACATGTCTGTAGTGGCTACTACATAATTGAGGGGCTGTTCTCCGGAATAAAAACAAATGTCTTTCTCCTTAGAATACTCGCAGATAGGAAGTTGATGAGTCGGAGTATAGCCGAAAGTTTCAGCCACTTGCAAAGGAATTTGTAAGTCAATCATTTCCTGGTGCGACTCCAATACAGCGTCTGCTTTTTCCTTCCCCCCTACCTCTTCTATGATAAGATATAACTCATTTTCTCTAATTGTATAGCGTCCCACAGGCAGGTCTACCAAATGATGAGTCTCTATATAATCAGAAACAACTTGAAAAAGAGGATGCAAAGCTACATACTGCCTTAAATTTTGGAGCGAATCGAGAATCATGTAGAATTGTTATTAATATTGTAAAATGCCACAAATGCAAGCTGAAGGCTACGACGTTTAGGTCAATCGTTAAAGCGTCGTCCATTCTCATAGTGGCCTCTTACAACGATTTGTCCGTTGCGATCTTTCTCAACAAACTTACCATCGCGTACATCATTGAGATATGAACCTTCAAAACGCTTTCCGTCTTTATCTTCTTCTATAGCCGGTCCATTACGTTTACCATTTCTATATGTTCCCTTAAACTTAGAACCATCGGCATATCTTATAATAACATCTCCTTCCACTTTACCGTTCACAAAGCTACCTTCAAAAGTGTCTCCACTTTTCTTGGTTAACTTGCCTCTACCATTCTGTAAGTCGGCTTTCCACTGGCCGCTATAAATATCGCCATTGGCCCAGGTAAAAGTTCCGACTCCATCTTTTGCTCCTTCAAAAAACTGACCGGTATATTTATCACCATTGGCATACTTAAAGATACCCTCACCCGTTCTGTCACCTTGTTGATAAGCCCCTTCATATACATCGCCATTCTGGAATTTGTATATGCCTTTGCCGTTTTGAATATCCTCTGCCCATTCGCCGATATAAACATCGCCATCAGCATATCGATTCGTACCTTTACCCGATCGCTGATTATTCACCCACATTCCGTTATAGTTGGTGCCATCTCCCCAATCAAAAAAGCCTTGTCCCGATTTCTGGTCGTTCTTCCAATTGCCGTCATAATAGGCTCCATTGGAAAAAGTATATTTACCCTTTCCTTGTCGCTTATCTTGGTGCCAGTTACCTTCGTATCGGTCTCCATTGTAATAATACATAGTGCCTTGACCTTGTTGAAAATCGCGAAACCAAAGTCCTACATATTTATTGTTATTCATAAAATAGTAGGTTCCTCGTCCGTGTTGCTGATCTTGAAACCACTGACCTTCATATTTTTCACCATCCGAGAAAGTGTACACCCCATAACCTTGACGCTTACCTTTCACATACTCGCCTTCGTATGTATCGCCATTTTTATAAAGTGTATTTCCTTTACCATCGGGTTTACCACCAACCATTTCGCCTTTATACAAGCCTCCATCCTTAGTTTCACACGAGCCAAGGGTTATTTTTTGTGCCTGCGTTGCTAAAGCTGACAATAAAAAAATGAGTGTTAATATTCGACTTTTCACGTTTCTATGAGTTGTTATAATTTTCAAAATTAGATATTTCAGTTGGAAATGCAAAATGGTTTAGTAAAAATTAAGAGTAAGCATTGTCCCAAAATAATCCATGCATTCTACTATAGAAAAGAATTATTTCTATAAAAAGACAAAGGGGGTATGCCTATACAAGCATATCCCCTCTTGGTATTTACTAAGAATACTTTTCCTGGTGCTATCGTTGTTTCTCAATCTTGATTATATCCGGAGGTTCTTTTTTATCTATAAACCTACCCTATCAAAACATTATCTTTACACCCGCAAACAAACTACGGGGTATAGATGGGCCATAGATATAGCCTGCATCACGTTGCCAGCCTGTATCTATATCCTTTTGATAAGCATCTCCAATATTTTGCACGCCACCATTAATTTGCACCTTAATATGATTATATAAAGTCAGATCGTAAGATGCTTTAAGATTGAGTGTAAAAAATGATGGTGTTTCTACGGCCAAAGCATAGTCGCGAACTGCAGTTGCAGCATGGCCTACTAGCATACTACCGGTAAAATTACCCGATAATGAAAGGGTAAAATTCTTCAATGGGGTTAAGTTGGCGGTAAAATAGCCATACAGATTAGGTGTTCTTAACATGCGTTTTTCGGGTGTTGCATCCTCATCCCACACAATAGGTTCAGCATAACTGCTCTTCTGCCAAGTCAAACCTGTTTGCAAAGAGAAATGAGAAGTAAACACTGCCTTAGCTTCTAAATTCAGCCCCATTACCGATGCTCTGTGAGCATTAAAACGTTCGCTAATGGTATTTCCCAAAGCATCTGTCTGATTTAGTTTTCTTTGTGCAAAAACATCATGTAACTGTGTAAAGAAAGCTTCTACAAGGAAGTTGGTGGGTACACGCCCAAAGGTGTGGTAATAATCAGCCGATGCACTTAAGCTATGCGAACGTTCTTCTTTCAAATCCCTACTTAGATGCACCTTTACACGCTCTCCGCCTGCCATAGTTGTATGTAGGTCTTCATCAAAGGCTTGTGGAGCCCGGAAACCACTAGCATAGGTTAGGCGGAAATGCAAGTCGGAAGTAGGATTATAACGTAGATTGAGTCGTGGACTAAATATCACTCGGTTAATCATACTATGTTTATCCAAGCGTCCACCCACTAAGAACCCCCAATGGTCGTTCTTCCACTCATTTTGTAAATAGGCACTTCCTATACGCACATATTGTTTCATCAGATAGTCAAAGCCTAACGAGTGGTCTTTAATCCGATCAAAGTTATACTCCATTCCTGCCATCAGCTGTGAGGGCATAAATAGTAAATGTTCAAAGCGATGAGTATATTGCAAACCAGTTAGAACGGTTAAGTTGCGGGTGTTGGCATAGGCTTTGAGGGCATCAGCAATGTTTTCTTGCGAGCCATCGCCCATACCACCATAGTAGCTTTTACGTTCGATGCTTTGAAAAGAGAAATAAGCATTCAACTTATTCTTGTCTGTAGGACTATAAAGATCATAACTCAAACTTCCACCTTGTATGTTATGATCTAGCTGTTCGGCTATATTCGATTCATGGGGTGGCAAATGCAAATTATTACCTCCACGCCTAAATTCTTTAATGCCATGATACTTAAAGAGCAAACGCGAATAATCCGTTAAGCGTAAAAAGGTGTTCACGCCTAATGTCTGACTCTTCAATTGGGGCAAATCAGTATATCCATCGCCATTTCTGTCATAACCCGAACGATGCTTTGATTGTCCATAAACATAAAAACCTGCTTTATGATTATCACTTATGAGTGAGCCATTTACCGAAGTTACATTCTCAAAAACATTGCTCCCCATCGAAGTGATAGAATGCCCCACTTCCGCTGAATTGCCTTTAGGTTCTTTGGTAATGATATTAATGGTCCCACCAATAGCCGATGCACCTGCCAAAGCAGAACCGCCACCACGCACCACTTCGACACGCTCAATCATATTGGCAGGAATTTGTTCCAATCCATAGACGCCTTGTAAGGCAGAGAATATTGGGCGGGAGTCAATAAGTATTTGCGAATAATGTCCTTCCAAACCATTGATGCGTACCTGCGTAAAACCACAATTACTACAGTTATCTTCGGTTCGTACACCTGGCTGAAAGTTCAAACCTTGTGCCAAATTGGTTGAATGCGTGGCATCAAATAGCTTATTATCTAAAACATGAACCAAATTGGGGGCTTCACGTCTTAACATCACATTGCGATTGGCAGATACCACTACTTCGTCTAAGGCTATTTGGTCTTCTTCAACCTCAAAATTCACCTCATGGGTCTTTCCCTTTTCTATCATTACTTCCTTTTGTGCAATGCGATATCCTGTGGCACGCACTTCTAACACGGTCTTGCCCACAGGTAAATCTTTTAGCATATAATGTCCGGTTGCATCGGTAGTAGTATAGACTACAGTTCCACTCAACATCACAATGATATGCGAAAGGTGTTCACGCGTTTTCTTGTCAACAACATGTCCAATTACATTAGCATCGGTCTTAACGTCTCCACTCTTCTTGGCATATACCTGAGACGTCCATCCTATACACCATAACAAACACATTGCAAACAAGGTTTTGTGCGAAAAATAAATTGTATAATTCTTCATGAGTTAATTTAAAAGTGATTGATTAATTACTTCTTTATTGATACTCCCAAGATAGATTAATCGCAATCAACTATCAAGAGTATGCCCAATCATTTTGCAAAAATAACAAAAAAATAACCACAATTCCTCTTATACTTCAATAAAAAGACCCTCTTTCTTAGAAATACTTTATAATCAAGCATATCAAAACATTATTATATTAGAGGTAACTAACACCTTCTTTCTCCGAGGTGGAAACCGTCCCCCAAAAGCCATCTTACCAAAAATATCACTGCTTTCATATAAATAACCCAATATTTTCAATTCAAATTCTCTTGAATATCATAACTTTGTATGAAATTAGGATGATAAAATAATTGTGACCAACTCAAATGGATATGAAGAAACTATTGACTCATGCAACATTAAGCCTTGTATTTCTTTCCTTGCCTCATACTGCATTGGCTAAAGAATGGTCATTGAACGAGTGTATTCAATATGCTCTTAAAAACAATATCAGCTTACAAAAGAATAGGCTGA
>JALEWR010000179.1 GCA_022783515.1 Prevotella sp. | reverse complement strand
AATATTTGCCGGCTACTTTCAAAATAGGAAAGCCAAACGAGATATTCGGAACAAATGTTCCGTCCATCACATCCATGTGCAGCCAATCGGCTTCACTGTTGTTTATCATGTCCAAGTCACTCTTTAAATCGAGAAAATTAGCAGACAAGAGTGAGGGAGATATTAGTATTTTCTTCATGTTTACAATTAATTAAAGCAACAATTACTTTGTCCTTCTTGTCCAATCACAACTCGGTAGTTATGAGCTATTTGGCGAATGATGTTCAGTGTCTTTTCAGACGGTTTTAAATCTTCTTGTGTAAAATATGTCATAAGCAAGTTATAAAATGGTTTATAGTTAAAACGCTTGCCTATATATAAATATTATGTATATCGCTTCTTTTTTTATTGGCACTTTCTTTGAATGTTTGAAGTGTAACAAAATAACGGTGTCAACAGTGAGAAATAAAAGTTTTTTTAGTGAAAAACTGATAAAAAGTTTGGTAGTAAATATAATTAAATGTATTTTTGCAACACATTTAAGTGTTACAAATATGATGAATAATAGATATTTTGCATGGTGGTGGCAAAGTTCAGGATTGAAAAAGTCGTGAGCCGTGTAACCATGTAGATATATCAAAGATAATATTTAGGAGGTCTGCCGTTCTTACGACAGACCTCTTTTTCGTGTATGCAAGTGTATAATAATCAATGTTTGAAAGGTAGAATTTATGTCAATGAAGGATATACTCCATAGGATGCTTAATCACGAAGAACTCACCAGAGAAGAAACACGCGATATCTTGGTGGGTATTACCAAGGAAGAGTATCCGTCGGAGCAGATAACAGCCCTACTGACGGGCTTGCAAATGAGAGGCATAACCGTAGATGAACTGTTGGGTTTGCGTGATGGTATATTAGCCACAGGCGTATCGGTATCGTTAGAAAGCGATCGTTATATAGATGTGGTAGGTACCGGTGGAGACCAAAAAAATACATTTAATATCTCCACTTGTTCCTGTTTTGTGATAGCCGGAGCCGGCTATCAGGTTGTGAAACATGGCAACTATGCATCTACCAGTGCATCGGGAGCCTCCAATGTGATAGAAAATCATGGAGTGAGGTTTAGTGCAGATATAGACGTATTGAATCGTTCTATACAAGAGAGTGGGGTGGCTTATCTGCATGCACCTTTGTTTGCCACTGCCATGAAGTATGTGGGGGGCATTAGGAGAGCATTGCAATTTCCTACGAGTTTTAATCTTTTAGGCCCTTTGGTCAATCCCTCACAACCACCTTGCCAGATGTTGGGCGTGGCCAATCTAAATCAGATGCGTTTATATAATAATGTGTATCAGAAGTTGGGTATTGACTATTGTATTGTTAATGGATTGGATGGCTATGATGAAATCTCGTTAACGTCTGACTTTAAGATTAGCACCAAACATTACGAACGTATTTTTCAGCCAGCCGATTTAGGCTTTTCCAAGGTGCAACCCGAGAGCTTGTATGGTGGCGAAACACAGGAAGAGGCTGTTCGTATCTTCGATTCTGTACTCAACAATACCTGTACACAAGAGCAGAAAAACGTAATCTGTGCCAATTCAGCATTTGCCATTCAGGTGTTAGATTGTACGAAAAGCATAGAAGAATGTGTAAGTATGGCAAAAGAATCGATAGAAAGTGGCAAAGCTTTGGCAAGTTTTCAACGGTTTGTAACAATTAATGCTTAACTTTATCCTCTCTTTATGAAAGATATTTTAGATGAAATAATGGCTTATAAGCGTGTGGAGGTGGAGCGAATGAAAGAGTTGTTGCCTCCTCAGCAGCTTTATAGGCAAGTGGAACAGCTATTGGATACCCAGTCAACAGCATCGATGCGTTCGGCATTGATGAAGGCTGAAGTGGGAATTATTGCAGAGATGAAACGTCGTTCGCCATCAAAAGGATGGATTAAGGAAGAAGCTAAGGCAGATGAAATACCTTTGTCGTATCAGGAAAATGGGGCATCGACTATTAGTATCTTAACCGATGAACACTATTTTGGTGGTAATGACAACTTTATCCGAATGGCAAAGAAGTCGGGAGTGAATGTTCCTGTCTTGTATAAAAATTTCGTTATAGACGAATATCAGCTGTTTCAAGCTCGAGAGTGCGGAGCTTCGGCGGTGCTGTTGATTGCTTCGGCTTTGAGCGTCACTGATTGTCGGTCGCTCATTCGCATCTCTCATGAGTTGGGAATGGAAGTTTTGTTAGAGATGCACGCTATAGAAGAACTTGATTATGCCGATTTGGAACCCGATGTTTATGGCGTTAATAATCGGAATTTAGGTACATTTATAACGAGTATAGATAATAGTTTGCGTCTTATTTCTCGGCTTCCCAAAAACGGATGTAAAGTAAGTGAAAGTGGTATTGAGGAGGCTTCAACAGCAGCTTTGCTGTTAAATGCAGGCTTTAATGGCTTACTTATCGGTGAAAATTTTATGACAACACCTCATCCGGGTCAAGCCTTGAGCGAATTAATTGATGGAGTGAAGAATCTAAAAAATATATTGTCATGATAGTAAAAGTATGTGGCATGCGTGATGCGGATAATATTCGTGCCGTATGCGAATTGGGAATAGACATGGTGGGCTTTATTTTTTATCCCGAGAGTTCGCGATATGTGCGTATGATTTCTTCAAGTGCAGGCATTATACCCGATTATAGTGAAGAGCGTTTGCGTGAGAGTGTGGGCAAGAACGACGAACCAACGCTTTCTGACAACGTAAAGCGAGTGGGCGTTTTTGTGGATGACATGCCTCAAAACATTGTTACTCGTGTTTATAATTATAAGTTGGATTATGTGCAACTGCATGGCGACGAGTCGGTTATTGCCTGCGAAAATCTACGCCGAACCATTGACCCCGATATTCAACCGGGTATTCAAATCATTAAGACAATTAGCATGTCGTCGGCTGACGACTTAAAAAAGTGCGAAGACTATCATGGCGTTGTCGATCTCTTTCTCTTTGATACAGCTTGCGAAAGCAAGGGAGGAAGTGGCAAAACTTTTGATTGGGACATGCTCCAATCTTATCAAGGCCCAACTCCTTTCTTGTTGAGCGGTGGTATCGGCCCTGATTGTTTACCTCAACTCAAGACTTTTTCTCATCCCCAATGTGTGGGTATTGATTTAAATAGTCAGTTCGAGGTGGAACCTGGTGTGAAGGATGTGGAGAAGTTAAAAGCTTTTTTGGCAGAACTTAATTAAGGAAACTGTCGCTTTACCCTTTAGAAAGAGTTAGCCCCCAATAACTCCCGTTAACTCCTAATATAAAAGATGAATAAAATCAACCAATTATTTGAAAGCAATAAAGACAGAAAATTGCTTTCACTCTACTTCTGTGCCGGTACACCAACCCTGGAAGGTACGGCACAAGTGATAAAAACTTTGGAAGCGAGAGGTATCGACATGATAGAAGTGGGTATACCTTTTAGCGATCCATTGGCAGACGGCCCTATTATCCAACAAGCAGGAACAAAGGCATTGAAGAATGGTATGACCTTGCGTAAACTTTTTTCTCAACTGGCAGAGATTAAGGACGAGGTGCATATTCCGCTGGTTTTGATGGGTTATTTAAATGTGATTTTGCATTTTGGACTTGACCACTTTTTTGCCCGTTGTGCAGAAGTGGGGGTGTCGGGTGTTATCATTCCCGACCTGCCTTTTCAAGATTATATCGATGAGGTAAAGCCTATGGCAGATGCTCATGATGTAAAGGTGATCATGATGATCACGCCCGAAACTTCCGACGAACGCATTCGTTTCATTGATGAACATACCGACGGCTTTATATATATGGTAAGTAGTGCCAGCATTACAGGCACACAACAGCATTTTGATGAAGCCAAGCAACGTTATTTTCAGCATATCGATGCGATGCAGCTTAAAAATCCTCGCATGATAGGCTTTGGAATATCCAATCGACAGACTTTGGAAGTAGCTCAAAGCAATGCAGCAGGAGCTATTATCGGTAGTAAGTTTGTGTCGCTTTTAGATGAGTTGGGAGACGTCGGACAAGCTATTGACGCCCTATACGATGCTCTACGAAAGTAATAAAATATAGAATAGAGAATAAAGAAAATGGAAAAAGACAAGTATTTGGTAGATAACAACGGGTTCTATGGTCGCTTCGGGGGAGCCTATATACCCGAAATTTTATATAAATGTGTACACGATTTGCAGCTGTCTTATCGCTCTATCTTAGAGAGCGAGGACTTTATGCAAGAATATCGTGCCTTGTTGCAAGATTATGTGGGTCGTCCTTCGCCCCTTTATTATGCCACTCGGTTGAGCGAAAAATATGATTGTAAGATTTATTTAAAGCGAGAAGACCTCAATCACACAGGTGCTCATAAAATCAATAACACGATTGGACAAATACTCATGGCCAAGAAAATGGGTAAAACACGCATCATTGCAGAAACCGGAGCAGGACAACATGGCGTTGCAACCGCCACGGTTTGTGCCTTGATGAATATGCAATGCGAGGTATTTATGGGCAAAACCGATGTAGAACGCCAGCACACCAATGTGGAGCGTATGCGTATGCTGGGGGCTAAGGTGCATGCAGTAACCACCGGAAATATGACCTTGAGCGATGCTTGTTCGGAAGCTATAAGAGACTGGTGTTGTCATCCTCAAGACACTTTTTATATTGTTGGTTCTACCATGGGACCGCACCCTTATCCTGATATTGTTGCCCGATTGCAGAGTATTATATCCGAAGAGATAAAATGGCAGTTGGAAGAGAAGATTGGTCGTAATTATCCTGACTATATCATTGCATGTATGGGCGGAGGAAGTAATGCTGCCGGTTCCATCTTTCACTATATGGACGACAACCGTGTGCAGTTTATCTTGGCTGAAGCCGGTGGAGAAGGCGTTGATACCAACCGCACGGCTGCCACAATAACCAAAGGAACTGAGGGCATTATTCATGGTGCCAAGACGTTGGTAATGCAAACTGAAGACGGACAGATAGAAGAAGCGTTCAGCATTTCTGCCGGCTTGGACTATCCCGGAATTGGACCGATGCACGCCAATATGGCTCAACAAGGTCGCAGTAAGGTAATTGCTATCAACGACGATGAGGCAATTTTGAGTGGTTATGAGTTGACAAGATTAGAGGGAATTATTCCTGCTATCGAGAGTGCTCATGCCATTGCTGCATTGAAAAAGCAAACTTTCAAATCTACCGATATAGTGGTGCTGACGGTGAGCGGACGTGGAGACAAGGATGTACAAACCTATTTAACGCATAAAGAAAAGGCAGGAGAGTATGGAAAATTTTAAAGAAATGTTGCAAAACAAACGTTTTGCTTATCGCACAAACGTATGTACACGATTGGCGGATTTACATACACCCGTGAGTGTTTATATGCGGTTGAGAGATCTTTGTCCACAAAGTATGTTGATGGAAAGCTCCGATTATCATCAAGCTAATAGCAGTAGGTCGTTTGTTGGAGTGCATCCCATCGGCCGAGTGGCTGTCAATCATGGCGTAGCCGAATTGTCTTTTCCCGACGGTACGATGCTTCGCCAAACCATTACACCTCAATTCAAGGTGGAAGATGCCCTCAATGGCTTTATCTCTTGCTTTCAAGTAGAGGGTGAGGGAAGTGGTTATTGCGGTTTGTATGGGTATACTTCGTTCAATGCAGTGCGTTATTTTGAGAATATTGCCGTAAAAGACGAAACGCAGAGCGAGAACGATGCCCCCGACATTCTTTATATCCTATATAAGAATATGATTGTTTTCGATCATTTCAATAATAAGATGACGCTCATCGACCTTTGTCAAGACAAAGCTGATGAGGCAGGGTTAGCTGAGTTGGAACGCATGATGAATCGTGGAAATGTTCAACCCTACGACTTCCATCCTGTGGGAGAAGTCACCTCAACACTCACAGATGAAGAGCATCAAGCCAATGTGCGTCGCTGTGTGGAACATTGTATGCGAGGAGATGTCTTTCAGATTGTTATTTCTCGACGCTTTGTTCAGAAGTACGAAGGCGACGATTTCAAGCTCTATCGGGCTTTGCGTAGCATCAATCCCTCGCCTTATTTGTTCTATTTCGATTTTGGTGGTTTCCGCATCTTTGGTTCTTCACCCGAAACTCATTGTCGTATACAGGGTGATGTGGCGTATATTGACCCTATTGCTGGAACCACCCGACGCACCGGTGATGAAACTATTGACCGTCAGAATGCCGATTTTTTGCGTAACGATCCAAAGGAAAATGCCGAGCATGTGATGTTGGTCGACTTGGCACGCAACGACTTGAGCCGCAACTGTCATCAAGTACATGTCGACTTTTACAAAGATATGCAGTTTTATAGTCATGTCATCCACTTGGTGAGTAGGGTAAAAGGAATGCTTCATCCCACAGCCAACAAGATTAAATCGTTTATCGATACCTTCCCCGCAGGAACCTTGAGTGGTGCTCCAAAGGTGCGTGCCATGCAGATTATCTGCGAGTTGGAACCACACAATCGGGGAGCCTACGGTGGCTGTATTGGTTTTATCGGCTTGAATGGCGATGTTAATCAAGCCATTGTTATACGCACCTTTATCAGCCGAAATGGTGAGTTGTGGTTCCAAGCGGGTAGTGGCGTAGTATCGAAGAGTAGTGCAGGCTATGAGTTAGAGGAGGTAAATAATAAGCTGGGAGCTTTATCTAAGGCAATAAAGATGGCTGAAGATATGTAATAAACACATTTTGTTTTGGTAGAAAACAATATAAATAAACATTTGATAGATATGAAAATCATTATAATAGACAACTACGATTCTTTTACTTACAATCTGGCACACCTCGTCAAAGAGTTGGGAGCCGAAGTTGATGTTATACGCAACGACCGTTTTGAGTTAGAAGATTTGGAGCAATACGATAAGATTATCTTAAGTCCCGGTCCGGGAATACCCTCTGAAGCGGGTCTGCTGATGGACGTGATAAAGACATATGCCGGTGTGAAACCCATCTTGGGGGTTTGCCTGGGTCATCAGGCCATAGGCGAGGTGTTTGGCGGCAGTTTGACCAATCTTACCGAAGTGTATCATGGCGTCATCACCAAGGGCAGACATTTTCATAACGACATTGTTTTTAAAGACTTGCCCGAAGAAATAGAGATGGGGCGTTATCATAGTTGGGTGGTTAACAAAGAAAACTTCCCAGCTTGCCTTTTGATTACGGCAGAGAGCGAAGACGGCTATATTATGGGTTTGCGTCATAAGCAATACGATATTCATGGCATACAGTTTCATCCCGAAAGCGTGCTAACAAAGGATGGAAGAAAGATGATGGCGAATTTCTTAGGCGTATAGCAAGGTGTCGTTTGGAGATCGGTTGAGTTGAAAACTGTGGCAATAGGGCTGATAGATGGCAAGTTTGCCTGCTTACCAATGAGCAATTCTTTTATATTTTCTTATAGGTAATTAAAAAGTAGTGATTTGTTAAATCATTAACATTCTCCTGCCCATATTTTTCGTCATTCCCTCTAACTTCTTCAAATCTGTGAATGATGGTCTTTTTTATAATTCGTTGATTGATAGTTGTTTATGTTTTGTTTGATGAAGAGTCTTTCTTAAAACCTATGCTTTTAGTTCTCAATTAAGCCTTAATTGATGACTAAAAGTTATCCTTTGGGTGTTGAATAGCTATGGTTTGATATAATAAAACCTATCCTTTTATCGCATCAAATCATAGCTATTACTTTTTGATGGTTGTTTTTCTGTATTGAAACAGCACAATGGTATCTTTTCTAACTCTATTTCTTCACTTGATAATATTTTTTTTTGATGGACTCATCAAGTTAAAAGTGTTAAATTTAGTAGTCTTTTTCGTCCTTAAAAACGAATAGGTTTACTGTTCTTTTAACTCGTGTTTTGCACTGATTTTTAGAAACTGATTTAGGTGGAACCAACTCTATTTGTCAGAACTCAACTCGTCACTCATCAGTAATTAGTTTGTGGTGGCACCCAAATGAGGTAAATATTGCACAAATTATGTTGAAACAAAATAATAATTTATACCTTTGTAGTCATTATTTAAGACGATGGCACGAAAAAGAAAAGCTTTACCAATATTTGAGAATGTAACCATTACCGACGTGGCAGCCGAAGGCAAGGCCTTGGCTCGTGTGAACGACATGGTGGTTTTTGTTCCCTTTGTTGTACCTGGAGATGTAGTAGACCTTCAGGTAAGAAAAAAGAAACATAGTTATTGCGAAGCTGAAGTGATTCGCTTTATCAGTTATAGCGATAAAAGAGTGCAACCTGCTTGTCAGCATTTTGGTGTTTGCGGCGGCTGTAAGTGGCAGAATTTGCCTTACGAAGAACAGCTCAAGGCTAAGCAGAAACAAGTGTACGACCAACTTACGCGTATTTCGCATGTCGAATTGCCTGAATGTAGAGAAATCTTAGGTTCGCAGTTGGTTTTCGGTTATCGTAATAAATTGGAGTTCGGCTGCTCCAACAAGCGTTGGCTTACCAAAGAAGAGGTGCAGACAGGAGCTACTTTTGACAATATGAATGCCATAGGTTTTCATATCACAGGAGCTTTCGATAAGATATTGCCCATTGAGCAATGTGTATTGATGGACGACCTTCAAAATCAAATAAGAAACGAGATACGCGATTATGCTTTGGTACATCATGTTTCGTTTTACGATTTACGCAATCAGAACGGATTGTTGAGAAGCGTCATGGTGCGTAACAGCGATACGGGCGAATGGATGGTCTTGGTACAATTCCACTTTGAAAAAGAAGAAGATAAGGTTACAGCTGAGGCTTTGTTGGCACATGTTGCCGAGAAATTCCCGCAGATTAGCTCGTTGCTCTATGTAGACAATCAGAAGTGTAACGATACTTTTAACGATCTTCCTATACACATATATAAAGGTAATGATTATATCTATGAGGTGATGGAAGACCTCAAGTTTAAGGTCGGCCCCAAGAGCTTTTATCAGACCAATACCCAACAAGCTTACCACTTATACGATGTGGCACGTCGCTTTGCAGGGCTTACCGGCAAGGAAGTGGTTTACGACCTCTACACCGGAACCGGTACAATAGCCAACTTTGTGGCTCGTTCTGCCAAGAAAGTGGTGGGCATCGAGTATGTTCCCGAGGCGATAGAAGACGCTAAGGTGAATAGTGAGATAAACGGAATAACCAACACCACCTTCTTTGCCGGTGATATGAAAGATATTCTGACCGCTGATTTTATTGCCACTCATGGCAAACCTGATGTGATTATTACTGACCCACCGCGTGCTGGTATGCACGCCGATGTGATTGCCACCATTCTCTATGCTAATCCCCAACGCATCGTCTATGTAAGCTGTAATCCTGCTACTCAGGCACGCGACTTGATGGCCCTGGATGTGAACTATAAGGTAGTAGAAGTGCAGCCTGTGGATATGTTCCCTCATACACCACATGTGGAGAATGTTGTCTTGTTGGAAAGAAGAAGGCCAATTTAACTTTAGTAATGAAAGGGAGGCACTTCCGGCGATCCCCATTGACTCCCAATGGAAAAAGAACGATAAACTTCTAATCTTATCACAATATGAAACATAGAACCCTATATCAAACAATCGTCGTGGCGAGTTGTCTGTGTATGACGATGAATGCTGCCGGACAAACAACTCCGACCGAAAAGAAAAAATCAATATTCACCGAAACCAAGTTTAGTGGATATTTGATGTCAGAGTATCAGTATAGCAATCCAAAGGGAGCAGAGAACAATTCTTTTAATATCAGAATGGCTCGTATGTCTTTGGAAGGGCGTATTTTGAACGACTTCTATTGGAAAACTCAAATCCAGTTTAATGGTAATACGGCCACTTTGGGACAGTCGCCACGCGTAGTGGATGTATTGGCTGAATGGCAGAAATACAGCTACTTCAAGGTTCGATTTGGTCAGTTTAAACGTGCTTTTACCTTTGAAAATCCCATTCATCCCATCACTCAAGGCTTTATGAGCTTTGGGCAGAATATATTAAAGTTGTCCGGTTTTAGCGATCGCACAGGTGAACATTCCAGTAATGGACGTGACATAGGTATTCAGATTCAAGGCGACTTCTTGAAAAATGCCGCAGGTAGAGATTTATTACATTATCAGGTGGGTGTGTATAACGGGCAAGGTATTAATACCAAAGATCTTGACCAGCGTAAGGACGTAATAGGAGGTTTATGGGTAATGCCTGTGAAGGGAATGCGAATAGGTGTGTTTGGATGGACCGGTTCGTATGCACGCAAAGGCAGTTATACGTTGGTTGACGAACAAACGCATCAACCTGTCTTAGATACAAATGGTAAGACGCAAACCGTTAGTGGTTTACAAGTGGTGGAAAGAAATCGCTATGCTGTCAGTGGCGAGTATCTTGTGAACGACTGGACATTTAGAAGCGAATATATACATAGTCAGGGTTATGGCTTCAAGGCCACACATAATACGCGTGAAGATGCAGCAAAAGCCGATATCAACTATGCGGCAGGCGATAAGGCTGACGGTTTTTATGCCTTGGTTATTGCTCCTGTGGTGAAGAAAAAACTGCATGTGAAAGCGAGATACGATATGTATCGTCCACAAGCTGATTGGAACACGTCGAAGACGCAATATGAAGTAGGCATTAATTACAGTTTGTCCAACAGTCTTATTTTCAGTGGCGAATATGCTTGGGTGAATGATAGAAGTTTGGAAAAGCATAATTATAGCTTGGTGGATTTTCAGGTGTCAGTGAAATTTTAGAGAGTATACTGAACAAGAAGTTGAATTAAAACAGAAGAATAAATTATGTCATTCAATCAGAAAAAGAAAAAGAAATTAAGCTCGGAGGAACGAGAAAAGAGGTGGAATTTAGGAACACGCAAGCGTCGCAAGATGATTTCCAATGTGTTGTTCACGTTTTTTACCCTTTTGGCAATTGTCATTGTTTGCTTTGTTGTTTATATTTACAGTGTAGGTTAACTGTTGATGTCTGATACGAATCGACTTGACAACGAACGCGGAAAGCATAAACTTGCTTTATAGCCATTGTCGCCCTTTTCATCGTAAGATGTTTGAGGGCGGCATTTTTATTGTTCTCCTGTTTTTCTTAGACTCGTGGTTGGAATATGTATTTTTATAGTAGCCGATAATGAAGATTTGTCAGTGTCAAGCCATTTTGTCGCTTTGGCATATTCTTTGCATATCCGGGCTATAAACAATTGAAAACATTGAAAAGTATAATCATATAAATAATTTTACTATGCAAAAAGGAAACATAGGGGTTACAACAGAGAATATCTTCCCCGTCATTAAAAAATTTCTTTATTCCGATCACGAAATATTCTTGCGTGAGTTGGTTTCTAATGCGGTGGATGCAAC